>JBAVYC010000491.1:0-8298 GCA_049698595.1 Desulfobacterales bacterium
AAAAACTGGTGGCGGCGCCGCCGGGAATATTGTGCCGTTCCAGCAACAGTACATTTAAACCTTTCTGTGCCATGGTGGCAGCTGCTGTAAGGCCGCCATTGCCGGCACCGATAACAACGGCATCGTACGCTTGCATATCGTCTCCTATTTAGCCAGCTGGTTGATAAGTAAATCCAAACACTCAAATTCCATTTTTGATATTAAGTCCTGCAAGCTAAGTTTATTAGTTGATTCGTTGAAAAGTGAAAAGGTAAAAACTTTGATAAGCAATTGTGGCAAAAAGCTCCCAAACATGATGACATCTATGTATCTAAAAATGATCGGAACTGGTTCCATGATACCGGATTTCTTCTCATACCGACTTCTGAATTTCGAAATCAACTCCCTCAGACTTCTTATCTTCACGCTATGCTCTAAAGCCCTCTAGAGGCTGAAACTTGAAACCCGACACCTGTCACCTGCTTTCGGTCATCTGACCTCTGACTTCTGCCCTCTGACCTCTGCCCTCTGTCATCTCCCCTCTGCCCTCCGTCATCTGATCTCTGACTTCTGACTTCTGCCCTCTGACTTCTGCCTTCTGTCATCCGTCATCTGTCTTCTGACCTCTGACCTCTGTCACATCCCCATAAACTTAGCGGCGATATTTTTCATAATCTCGTTGGTCCCCGCAAAGATCGTCATGATTTTGGCGTCGCGCCAGGCCCTAACAATAGGACATTTTTCCAAAATAGCGAAGTCACCGCACAAGTCCAGCGAGCGGTTGGCGACACGGTTTAACATCTCCGTTGTCCAGTATTTGGCCATGGAGGTTTCAGCGATGATATCTTTTTTTTCCATGTGATCCGCGACCAGCTTGTCGACAAAAGTTCTGCCGAGCTTCACATCCGTGGCCATTTCCACCAGCGCAAACTGGACCGCCTGGGATTTGGAAATCGGTTTTCCAGAAACATGCGTCTGCTTGCAGTAATTCATGGTCCAGTCCAGGATATGCTCGGCACCCGTAACACCCATGATGGCACACACCAGCCGTTCCTGTTGAAGCTTTTGCATCAGCATCAAGAACCCCATGCCCTTGTCACCCAAACGATTTTTTTGGGGAATACGGCATTTGGAAAAAAAGAGTTCGGCGGTATCCTGGCTCCACATGCCCATTTTTTCAAGGTGGCGTCCCGTTGTAAATCCGGCAGTCCCGGACTCGATCACGTATAAAGAAAGCGCCTCGTAGGGGTTTTCCACTGCCGGATCCCTGGCCGCCACCACAACCAGATCGGCATTAAGGCCATTGGAGATAAAGGTCTTGGAACCATCGATAACGACTTCCTCATCCTCATCCACGGCAGCCGTCTGCATACCGGCAAGATCGCTGCCCGCCCCCGGCTCCGTCATGGCCACCGCCGTGACGATATCACCGGAAACACAGCCGGGAAGATATTTCTGTTTGATCTCTTCGGAGCCAAAGGCGCTTATATAGGGAACCACGATGTCACTGTGCAGGGGAGTTGCCAGACCGCTTTGACGGGTTCGGATCATCTCCTCGGCCACAATCAGGGAATAAAGAAAGTCGCCCCCCATCCCGCCGTATTCCGCAGCCACATCCGTGCATAAAAACCCGCCCTGCCCCATCTTTTTCCATACGCTTTTAGGAACGATCTTGTCCTGCTCCCATCGGTCTGCGTGAGGGGTTACTTCCTTTTCCAAAAAGGTCCGCAGCCGCTCGCGGAAGTTTTTGTGTTCTTCAGTGTAATTAAGTATTTCCATATTTCCCCACAACCGATATACTGCAAACATTCATTGCCGGAAAGCCACCCAGATTATGAGTTAGCCCGAATCTGGGATCTTCAATCTGCCGTTCACCGGCCTGGCCGTGAAATTGTAGGTACATCTCATACAGCATTCTCAAGCCCGAAGCCCCAATGGGATGGCCGAAACATTTCAGACCGCCGTCGACCTGACAGGGGACCTGGCCGTCACTGTCGAAGACCCCATCCATCACATCGCGCCAGGCCCGACCCCGTTCGGAAATGTGCAGATCCTCCATGGTAACCAGCTCCGTGATGGAAAAACAGTCGTGCACCTCCATCATGCTGATCTCTTCTTTGGGATTGCTGATACCCGCTTCCTGATATGCTTTGGTGCTGCACTTGCTGGTCGTAACGAAATGGTCACCGTCCCAATCGTTATAGCCCATTTCCTCACCGCTGCTCAGCGCCAGTTGCAGACCTTTGACGGTGACGATGTCTCTTTTGCCCAGCTGTTTGGCTAACTCCGGCGTGGTAACGATGGCACAGGCGGCACCGTCGCTGACACCGCAGCAATCAAAGAGTCCGAGCGGATGGGCAATGATGGGAGCGGCCATGATCTGGTCCTCGGAAACCGCTTTGCGCAAATGTGCTTTAGGGTTCAGGGCGCCGTTGGCATGGCTTTTGGCGGATACATGTGCCATGGCCCGCTTCAGATCATGATCGGCAATTTTATATTTGGCGGCATAGGCGCTGGCAAGCTGGGCGAAGGCGCCGGGAGCCGTCATGTTCGGGAACCACTGCCAGGTCAGGCTGCCCGAATCGGATCCCGTAAAACTGGGCAGACCGCCGTAACCGGTGTCCTTGAGTTTTTCCACCCCCAGGGCCAAGGCGATATCGTAGGCGCCGGCGGCCACCGCGTAACAGGCCCCGCGAAACGCCTCGGTCCCGGTAGCACAAAAATTTTCGACGCGGGTTACCGGAATATTGGGAAGTCGAAGGGTCATTGACAGCGGTAGGGCACTTTTACCCACATTGATGTTGTCGAAACAGGTCCCCAGCCAGGCTGCACCGATTTCGTTCTTTTCGATGCCCGCATCCGCCAGACACTCCTCAAAAGCTTCCACCATCAACTCTTCGGCGCCCATGTCCCAGCGTTCGCCGAAGCGGGTGCACCCCATACCGATTATCGCAACTTTATCTTTTATTCCTGTAGCCATTGTATTCCCTCCCGAGTAGAGGTTAATTGGTTGATTTAGTTTTTTGGTCCCGGGTTCAGAGGTTCAGCGTTCACCGTTCAGGGTTATCTCAACCGCTAACCCTGAACCTTTGAACCTTGAACCTTTCAACCTGCTTTTAGCCGATCACAAACAGCTTCTCCAGCAGCTGGCTCTTCATCACATCGCCTTCGATCTTCAGCTTGCCGGAAGTAAAGGCCTGCATGGCGGGGAGCTTGCCACCCATCATGGCCAGAAAATCTTCATCCGTCATTTTAATGGTGCACACCGGTTTTTCATGGATGCCCCCATCGATGGCGCAGGTGGCGTCTTTGATAACACAATACCAGTCGCCGCCGCCTGGTCCCGAGATATTAAACTGGAAGATCACGTCCACACCGGCAGCCGCATCGGCCTTGAAGCTGTCCGCCATTCTGTCAAAAATACCCTGAGCATCGCTTTCTCCGGTACCCGCAGTCTCTTTACCAGCCTCATCTCCGCCAGGCGGGGTGATCAGCGCAAAAATGGCGGTGTTGGCATCCTCCATTTCTTTGGCCCCGTCCATGGAATTGATTTTTCCCCAGTTCTCATAAATCTGTTCGGGAGTTGGCGGATTTTCCGGATCCCCCAGCTGAACCGTGGGGCCGGTCAATACGGCTGCCCGGTTGAAATAGCCCATGCCGCTGTTGAAGATGGCCCCGGTTTCCTGGCATTTATCGCTGCATAGATACATCACCATGGGGGTCACGTATTCCGGTTTGGATTTTTCGAAAAGCTCGGGCGGCATGACATCTTCGGTCAACCGCGAGGCGGCAATGGGGGCCACCGTATTGACCTTGATGTTGTATTTTTTCCCTTCCAGTTTCAAGGTGTTCATCAGCCCGACCAGCCCCATCTTGGCAGCCGAATAATTGGTCTGGCCGAAATTTCCATACAGACCGGCCGCCGAAGTGGTCATGACGATACGCCCATATCCGTTTTCTTTCATCAGCGCCAAGGCCGGACGGGTCACATGATAAGCACCGTTTAAATGTACATCCAGCACGGCTTTCCAGTTGTCGGGTTCCATCTTTAAAAAACTTTTGTCCCTGAGTATGCCGGCGTTGTTAACCAGGATATCGACCCGTCCGAACGCATCCAGGGCCGTCTTGACAATGTTTTCACCGCCCTGGGGTGTGGCCACATTATCGTAGTTGGCCACCGCTTCGCCGCCGCCGGCCTTGATTTCTGCAACCACCTTGTCGGCCGGTGCCGAAGCCCCTTCACCGCTCCCGTCCCGGGCGCCGCCCAGATCGTTGACCACGACCCGGGCGCCGCGGTGCGCCAATTCCAGGGCATAGGCCCGCCCCAATCCGGCTCCGGCTCCCGTAACGATGGCGACACGGTCATCAAACCGCATCCTGTTCATTTCTTCAAGAGCCCCGGGTGCGGGTGCGGCTTTCCAGAAATAGTTGACAAATCCACGCTCCTTATCCACGCCCTTGCGTTTGAAGGCCATTTGTACCGGAAGTCCGACTTTGATGTCATCGAGTTCACAGTCGGTAAAATCCGCCACCACCCGGCCCCCGCCTTCAAATTGAACCATGCCGTATATCGCCGGAGGATCCACGGATACCGACAGTAAATCGCCGGTAAACGTCTTCACTTTGGCAGGAACGTCGGCGAACTCATAATCATCCTGGCTGTGAACGGCGCCGCAATCGGGGTTGACGCATATATCGGCTTTGGGAAACTGAGGGGTGTCGCACTCCCGGCATTTGCCGCCCACCAGCCCGAGGATCATTTTGTTTTTGCGCCACAGGACCGAGGTCGCTGTCTGGGTGGGCGCCTCGGCCCGGATTCCCATTTCCGTCTGGATCAAATCTCTGAATTTGAGCCATTTAAGGTAATTGTCGGTGGACTTTTTATTGGCCAGCGACCCGGCGACGCCGTTTCTGGCAGTCAGTGCGGTGATATTTTCCGTCACCTCGAAGTAAAGCGCATTGGCGCCCTGGCCAAAGCCGCACATCAGGATTCGATCGCCGGGTTTGGCCTGCTCAAGTGCTGAAATAAACATCATGAAAGAATGGGCCGTTCCGGTCTCGCCGCAGGCCTCATGCATGTTGTCCACCAGTTTCTCCGGAGCAGCGCCCAGACCCCGGGCGATGTTGCGGTGATCGCGTTTAAAAAAACAGGGGTAAACGAACTTATCGACATCATCCATCGTGATGCCCAGTTTCTCGAAGAGCCCGTTGACGACCCGGGGAATGATCTCGCCATAGCCGGCATCACGGGTCCAGCGTTCTTCCCAGACATAATCATATTTTTTATCGACCCCGCGGTAATGGTCCACAAAATCACAGGACATGGAGAAAGAGCCTTTGTATTCGGCAATCACATCGGTGTCTCCCACGGCTAAAGCGGCAGCGCCGTCGCCGAACCACATTTCATAAAAATAGGCGGTCCTGGTTTCCCGGCTGTCGCTGGCCGCAACCATAATATTTCCCCGCTCACCGCTTTTGACGGATTCAAAAGCCGTAATCAGGGCCGTCGTGGCGGCCTTCTGGGAAGCGGTAAAATCCGCCGTGATCATGTCGTCTCTGAGATTGAGTGCCGCCGACACGATTCCGGCGTTTTGACGGTCCCCAAACGGTAACGTCGTCGACGCCAGATAAAGTGCATCCAGCTTACGTTTGTCCCGACCGCGCAGACAATCACGGGAAGCCGCCACCGCCATAGTAATGGCATCTTCATCCCAGTTGCACATTGACCGTTCGCCCTGGGCCACCATCATGATGGCGGGTGCAAACCAGCCCATTGCCTGGAAAATGGCCATGCGGTCCAACCTCAATCTTGGAATATAGGCGCCGTATGAAGTAATTCCGATCATTGTGATTTTCTCCTCTATTATTGAGCGTTCAAATCAGTCAAGCTAAAATTCTCTAATTCCCAATGCCCATGAATCCTTTAAATCCGAAGTACGAAATGCGAAACAAATTCAAAATTTTAATTTTCTAATGTTCAAAACATTAAGAGGCATTCTTCCCTTAAAATTCTATCCGTTGATAAGAGTTTAGAATTTGTTTCATTTGATATTCGGATTTCGAAATTTATTAGATTCCCTCCCGATCATGGAAGTATCTGCTTATTAGTCTCACTTATACTTAAACAATTTCTCAATAAGCTGTGACTTCATAATATCTCCACTTATTTTAAGCTTACCCGAAGTATAGGCCTGCATGGCGGCAAGTTTGCCGTTCATCATATCGAGAAAATCGGCCGCCGCCATCATCAAGGTGCAGACCGGTTTTTCATGGGTCCCGGCCTGGACCCGGCAACTACCGTCTGTAATCACACAATACCAGTCACCACCGCCTTCTCCACCGATGTTATACTGAAAAACGACATCCACCCCGGCAGCGGCATCCGCCACAAAGGCGCCAGGCATGGAATCAAATACCTCCGCGACCACGCCAAATCCATTGGAAGATTCGGCCGTCTCTGCCGGTTGCGCGAAAGCGGCTAGAAGATCGCCGATTTGCTCCTGCACATTCTGATACTCTTTGGCGCCTTCAAGGCTGGTGATACGATCCCACTGCGCCACCAGTTGTTCGGCCGTAGGACTCTCCTGATCGTCACCCACAACGACCCCGGGTCCGGTCGCAATGGCGGCACGATTAAAACTACCCATCCCGGCATTATAGATGTTGCCGCTTACCGGGCATTTTTCAGATACCAGAAACAGGGCCAAGGGGGCCACCAGCTCCGGTTTTAATTTGTCCAGAAAATCGGGCGGTAATATATCTGCGGTTAACCGTGAAGCCGCCACAGGAGCGATGGTGTTGACTTTGATACCGTATTTCTGTCCTTCCAGCTTGAGCGTATTCATCAATCCCACCAGACCCATTTTGGCGGCGGTGTAATTGGTTTGACCGAAATTGCCGTAAAGTCCGGCGGCCGATGTGGTCATCAAGATACGGCCGTAGCCCTTGTCTTTCATTGCGGCAAACGCCGGGCGGGATACGTTATAGGCGCCGTTTAAATGCACATCGAGTACAAGGTGCCAGTTTTCCGGCGTCATCTTCAAAAAGCTCTTGTCCCGCAGAATACCGGCATTGTTGATCAGAATGTCCACGGTGCCGAAGGCGTCCAATGCCCTCTTGACAATATTTTGACCGCCTTCGACGGTGGCCACACTGTCGTAATTGGCCACGGCGTCGCCCCCCAGGGCCCTGATCTCTTCAACAACCTTGTCGGCCGGACTGCTGGTACCTTCCCCGGAACCGTCCCGCGCACCGCCCAGGTCATTGACGACAACTTTAGCACCGCGTTTGGCAAGCTCCAGAGCATACACCCGTCCCAATCCGGCTCCCGCTCCGGTGACAATCGCCACCCGGTCGTCAAAGCGAATTTCGTCTCGCGGAATCTCGCCGAATTCGAAAAGACCGTTGTCGATCACCACCTCATTGGTCTCCACGTTGATTACTTTCCACAACGCTTTGCCCGGGTCGGTTTGCCAGATAACCGTTTTGATGGGCATTCCCGGATACAAAGGTCTTTTAAACCGGCATTCGAGCCGCCTGACCTTTTCCGGCTCCCCGGGGACAAAGCTGTCAATCAGCGCGCGGCAGGCGTAACCGTGGGTGCACAGACCATGCATGATCGGCTTTTCAAACCCCGCCATTTCGGCAAAATCCTGGTCGACATGGAGCTGAAAGACATCGCCGGAAAGCCTGTAGATCAGGGGCTGATCTTCAGTCGGTTTTCCTGCAACCACGAAATCCGGATCCCGCGTAGGAAATTCAACTTCTTTGGCGGGAGCGTTCTCTCCGCCAAAGCCGCCGTCCAGGCGCGAAAAAACGGTGACAATACTTGTGAAGAGTTTATCCCCGTTGGAATGGAAGGTTTCAAATTCAGCCACCACCAGCGCCCCTTTTTCCCGGCCTTTGTCATAACAATGGGTAATTGCACCTTCCGTGGTTAACGTGCCTTCGGGTGGAATCGGGTTGTGAAAGATCAGCTCCTGCTCACCATGCAGCACGCCGGCCAGGTTGACACTGCTGGTCGCTGCCAGCTGGGGCATTAAATCATACAAGGTTGTGATACCAAAGCTGGGTATGACCTTTAGATCCTTTTCATAGCAATAGTCCAGATCAGAAAACCCCGCCCCAACGCCAAGGGCATAAAGGACGGCGTCTTTCCAGGTATAATCCTTGGTGAACGGACCGATTTTTTTACCGATCGCATCAAGGTTTAGCGCCATGTTCGTACCTCCCGTTTTGGTTATGGTCGTTGTGATTGTTTAGATGGTTAGGTTCGTTATGACCGTTTAGATCGTTGGTAAGGCCTTCGGCCGTTGGAGG
>JBAVYC010000492.1:0-8540 GCA_049698595.1 Desulfobacterales bacterium
CGCTGCGCTCTGCAATTTAATTTAAATGCTTAAAATTATCACTCCTCTTCTTCAGGCAGGCGAACCACCAGAACGGGCTTCGTGGATCGTCGCAACACCCGCCGCGCCGTGCTTCCCATCATGACATCCGCCAGCGTTCCGTGCCCGTGAGTTCCCATTACAATGAGATCACAGTTTTTTTCCTCAGCCTGTGCTAAAATCTGCTCAACCGGATTTCCTCTGACGACAACTATGTCATCGGTGACAAAGCCGCTGCCCGCATGGCTTTCTTTCACATTCTGACTGAATTGATGCAACGCATCTCTGATGGCCAGATGATCCCGCCTTTTTCCGATAAGCGCTTCCCTGGCTTCATCCACATTCTGCGATTTAATTTCCTCCCATCGATCTGCACTGATATAACCGATAATATTTTTATCCAAAATATCGGGAACTTCCGGAAGTACATGAATCATAGTGATGGCGGCATTATAGAGATCGGCCAGGCTCACCGCATAGGCAAATGCATAGCGGGCACTTTCAGAAAGATCTGTGGCATAAAGTATTTTTTTAACGTCTACCTTTGGTAGTTCCATTATTTGGCCTCTTGTATAATGACCTAATTGAAAAAAACGCTCGATTAGGGGGTTAATTGTTATTAGTTATCAGTTAAACTAATAACTTTCAATCAGCTTGCCGGTGTTTTTTTAAAACCACCCCTTAGCTGCTTGATCCAGATGCCGCTCAGCACATAAGAATACGCATAGGTACCCAAGATGATGAGCACAAATGCTTTGATGATGTCCCAACTGCTGCCGTTCAGGGAAAAGCCCGGAACATAACCGAACAAAAAGGGCCCCAGATACAGGAACTTGGCAAATTTAAAGGCGGCAAAGGCGGTGCGCCACATGTTCGCCTTGGCAATGGTGGCACCGGCAAAGGCGGCAATACACACCGGCGGAGTGATATTGGAATCCTGTGACAGCCAGTAGACGATCATATGGGCGGCGATCTCGTTGACCCCCAGGTGAATCAGGGCCGGCACCGCAACGACCGCCGTGACCAGGTAGGCAGCGGTCACGGGCACCCCCATTCCCAGGACCAGGGAAGCGAGGGCAATCAGAAAGATGGTGGCCACCAGCCTGAAGTCGATGCCGAAAAACACGGCACCGCTGGCCAATTCGATGACAATATCGGCAAAAGTCAATACCAGACCACTATAGGTCAGTACACCGATAATGATGCCGATAACCCCTACGGTGGCGCCTATTTTGAGACTGTTTTCGGTGCCGGCCCGGGAAGCTTCGATGAATCTTTTGGGGGTAATCCGTGTATCTGTTTTAAACCATCTGATGACCAGGCAGGTGACAATTCCTAAAATCGCCGAATAGCCGGGGGAAAAACCGTAAAGCATCAAAATGGTGATCATAACCAGCGGCATTATATAGTACCACTGGGTTTTTAAGATTTCCATGGCACTGTGTTCACTTTTCTCGCCCTTGATATTATACTTCTTGGCCTCATAGTGCACCATGATAAAAACGCTGAAGACATACATGATCGCGGGGAATATGGCCACCAGCATGATCCGTGAATAGGGAACGCCGGTGAGCTCGGCCATAATAAAGCCCCCGGCACCCATGATAGGCGGCATAAACATCCCTGAGATGGAGGCGGCCGGTTCAATACCGCCGGCAATATGGGGTCTGAACCCCGCTTTTTTCATCATGGGAATGGTGAAAGCGCCGGTGGAAACCGTGTTGGCGATGGCGCTGCCCGAAATGGAGCCGAATAGGCCGCTGGCAATCACCGAGACTTTGGCCGGCCCGCCGATTCTGTGACCGACGGCAGCGAGAGGAAAATCGATGAAAAATCTTTGAGCGCCGGATTTTTCTAAAAATGCTCCGAAAAGGACAAACAAAATTACATAGGTCGCTAAAACATTGGCCATGATGCCGAATACGCCGTCGCTCTTGTAGAAAATGCTGGTACACAGCCCCGGAAATGTGTCCCCCGCATGGGCAAAAAGGTCGGGCACATAATCGCCATAGACCCCGTAAAGCAGCAACAGCGTCCCTAAAACAACGAAGACGGTGCCGACGACCCGCCGGGCCAGTTCGATACCGATCAACACCCCGACGACGGCAACGGCCATATCAAAAGGCGTCTCCGCACCGGTCCGGTAGTTGATGGCCTCAAAATTGAGAATCCAGTACCCGATCGTGAAAATTGAAAGCAGGATTAGCAAATAATCAACGATTCTCATTAGCTTATGTTTGGATTTATACATCAGAAAGGCGAGAACATAGGTAATAATGACGTAAATCCCACGGTGATACTGGGTGGATGCCGGTTGTAAAACTGCGGAATAGGAGTAAAAAAGGACCAGACAGACGGATAACACATCAAATACAATTTTTTCAAATTTGTTTAATTTGTCATACACTTTTCTACCCCCCTAGACAGAGTTTTACAGATACATAAAGTCCTTCAACCACCAGAATAGCGATATGAAATGTGAGAAGTGGGCAGGGGGTTTATTAACTGCCGGCCCGATACCCAAATCTCACATCTTTACTTTAAGCGCTGCAACCGTCTCACACATAAAATCGCGCAGCAATTTTATTTTAGCATCCCTTTTTCTTTCCAGAACTTTTCGGCGCCGGGGTGAAACGGGGTAACGATGTTGGTGGCACCGGTTTCCAGGCTCATGTTCTTAAAGGTCTTTTTTTGGCCTAACATGTGCGCAAGCCCCTCATCCGTGTACATAATGGCCAACATTTTGTATACGACATCGGCGGGAACCTTGGAATTGGCCACCCACAGGGCGCTGTCCTGAAAGGAGGGTGCATCATAATCGACACCCTTGTAGGTGCCGGCCGGAACCGCCAGTTTCCCGAAATACGGATACTTTTTGTAAAATCCCGAGGCTTCGGCATCGGCACCCAGGTTAACCAGGGCGATGTCGTTGGTCTGGGCCGCCATTATGACCGCACCGCTCGGAAACGCTGTGAACAGCCAGAAAGCATCCAGCTGATTATTGCCAAACGCGGCGGCGGCATCATTGTAGCCCATGGCATTGCGTTCAATCTTGTCCCAGACGCCCATATGGCTGAAGAACAGCTCGCAGTTGGCGAATGCGCCGGAGCCGGCGTTGCCGACACCGACCTTCTTGCCGGCCAGGTCTTTCACGCTTTTGATCCCCGAGTCAGCCCGAACCACCATTTGAGCCGGTGCGCCATACAACCAGGCGACGGCTAACACATTTTCATATTTTTTGGGATCATTTTTCATTTGACCGTTGCGGCCCAGCCAGACGTGACCGGAGTATACGACACTCATCTGCTGTCTGCCGGCGTCCGTTTTTCGTAAATTTTCGACCGAACCGGCGGATGTCTGGGCTTTTACGGAAAAATCTTCTTCAGCTTTAATCGGTTTGTAAACCTGTATGCCGTTGGCAACCACCTGAAAGGTTCCACCGGCCGGGCCACCACCGAAAATAACCCTTTTTTTAGCGAACGATTCCGCAGAAAAAGCGAAGGTTATCGTTAAAACCGCACAGATAGCTATAATTACGATAGAAAATTTGTTTCTCATGTCAATCCTCCTAAAGAATTTAATGGGTTAGTTTCTGTCCTAAAATACCGATTCCTTTCCCTTGTAGGAGAGGGAGTTTTAGGCGTAAGCTAGTTAACGTCTCACCATAAAATTAAGATCAAACGTTTGATCGTGTATGGTATATCTATTATTTTTTTCTCAAATACATTCCACTTATATTGTTGAATCACCTCCTTCCAATTCACCTGCTTTATCGCAAGCACGGACGATATTTTGCCGAACCCTTTTCTCTAATCTGAAGACCGCCAGTAGGAGGGCGGAATGAAATTTGAGGTCGCATGGTCTGCGGGCCAGACACACTCGAATTTACCGTTTACAACCTGCAGAACCTGGGTGGGTAGGCTATTCTGCCGCTCAAATTTCTCATAAGATCTAAACTTCACCGGCCCGATAGGGGTGATCAGGTCGGTGTTGTCCAAAGCCGTGCGGATACTTTCGGCTCCGTACGAATCTGCCCGTTTCAATACATCCGCTGCCACCAGCAGGGCCGAATACGCCTCGGCGCCATGATAGTCCGGCGGTGTGGCATATTTATTAACATATTGATCGTAATATTCTTTAGTCCCCGGATACTTCAAATATGGGGTCCACAGCGTTGCTGTTAACAGATTGTTCGCGTCGTCCCCGGCCTTATCGATGAATTTCTGGCTGGTGAAACCTCCGGCACCCCCAACCAGCAATGAATCGATCTTTGCATCGCGGATATTTCTTACCAGCAAAGCGGCATCTTTAAGGTAAGACACCATATAGATCACATCGGGAGGATCTTTTTTCAAGCGAGCAACAATGCGGCTAAAATAGTCGGCGCTGAGTCTCTCCTTGTGATAGGGCTCGATGGCGCGTAAATCAATGTTGTTTCCCCGGCAAAACCACATCATCCGCATAGCACCGCTGGTGCCGTAAGGGCTGTTTTCGTATACAATGGCCATGGATTTGGGTTTGATTTTACTCAGAAAAAAACTTTCCAGCCCCTCTGTATAACCTTTGGCAGGTGGATTCAGCCGGTAGACGTTTTTCCATTGCCGTTGCGTGATGCGGTCGTCGGCAGCCGTGCACACCAGCAAAGGCCTGTTCAGCTTATCTGCTATCCTGCCCATGTATATGGTATTGCTGCTCTGATAGGCGCCCACCAGCATAACGGCCCCGGTTTTTTCAACCAGGTCTGTAACGGCCTTTTCTCCGGGTTTTTGCTTTCCTTGATCATCGGCATACACTAATTCTATAGGCTGCCCCTTGATCCCGCCCTCCTTGTTGATAATTTCCAGCGCCATTTCAAATGAATTTTTCATCATGGTTGCATAGGGGTATGCCTCTGAATGCAGGACACCGATAACCGGTGGTTCAGTGGCTGAGCTGCTTACAGGCGTAATAAAAGGTGCGGCGATTAAAAGCAGCGGGATAAACCAAGGCAAGATTTTTAATCCGTTTTTCATGATCCCCCCCTTCATGATCAAGATAATAAGAAAAAAGCTTTGGAGAGAACGAGCTGTTTACACAAGGAAGCGGGACCAGTCTACCGAGAAGAATGCAGATTGTCAACCAGACTATTTCTGATTTTGTTGTCAGAATTTTTCTTACAATTTTCAATCCCTGTCGCCCGGGTTAGGCCTCAATTAGCCGATTTAGGATGGCAAAACGTGATAGCTCGGCATTGTTTCGCAAATTCAGTTTTTTTAGCAAGCGCGATCGGTACGTATCCACGGTTTTTATACTAATGCTGTAGGCGTTGGCAATTTCACGGTTGGTATGGCCCATGGCCAGTCTTCGAAGCACCTGAAGTTCTCTCATGGACAAAGAATCCAGCGGCGATTGGCCATGAGCGCCTTTGGCCACCCGCAACGCCAATGCTTCGGCGGCCTCATCGGTGACAAACCGACTGCCGGAATGCACCTTGCGAATGGCCATAACCAGTTGCTCCGGCGCTGATTGCTTCGTGATATAGCCCATGGCCCCCGCTTCGATGGCCCGCACAACATATTGCCCTTCCTCGTGCATGGTTAGAATGAGAATCGGCAATTTTGGATAATAATTACGCAGTTGACTGATAACTTCCAATCCATCTAAAGCAGGCATGGAAATATCGATCACCGCTACATCAGGTAATTGCTTATGGGCTTGCTGAATAGCTTCCCTGCCATCAGCCGCCTCGGCAATGACCTCCATGTCACCGCTTTCTTCTACGATTCGACGCAGCCCGGCGCGCACAATGCTGTGATCGTCTGCCAATAAGACCTTTATCATCAAAAAACCTTAGTATGAGTTCTCTTCATGAATGGAGACTCTAAAATAGACTCGGGTTCCCTTCCGTTGCTGAGACTGAACCTCCAGAGTCCCTCCAACTAAACTGGCCCGCTCGCGCATTCCGGCCACTCCCAGACCTTCGGATTCCGTTAATTCCGGTAGATTAAATCCACGACCGTCATCGGTTACGATGAGGGTCAAGATATTGTCCTCGGCATTCAACGATACATCCAACCGGCCGGCATCGGCATGACGAGCAGCATTGGTTAAGGCCTCCTGCGTAATGCGGTAAGCTGCTGTAGCCAACCTGTCCTTTATACCGGGTACATTGTGGTGCTCAAAAAAGCACGTTATACCGGTGCGGTTTTCAAAATCTGTGGTAAACCACTCCAACGCATCGACGAGCCCCAGAGTGTCCAGTACACCCGGTCGCAATCGGATAGCCATGCTCCGTACATCCTCGATGGTTTTATCGATCAGGGTGCACATTGTCAATGCCCTATCAGCAGCCTTGGAATCTGTGTCTTGCAATCGATTTCGTATCCACACGGAGTCCATTCGCAACGCAGTAAGTAATTGACCCAATTCATCATGTAACTCTCTTGCGATGGCTGTGCGCTCTTTTTCCTGACTATCCATGATCCTTCCGGATAGGCGTCTGAGCTGCTCCTGGGCTTTTTTGACGGCGGTGATGTCGGTAGAAATTCCACATACTCCGCTGGTCATACCCGTTTCATCATAAACAGGGAATTTCACCGATAAATAGGTATGGATGCCATCAGACTGCGGAACCCGCTCCTCAACCTGACACGAACGGCTCTCGGAGAGAACCTGTCGATCGTTGTGACGAAATTGATCGGCGACCTCCGTTGGGAAAATATCATAGTCGGTTTTCCCTTGAACATCCCCATTTTGCATGGCAAACAACTCTTCAAATTGCGAATTGACTAAATTATAACAGCCCTCTTTATCTTTTATGTAAACCACGGCCGGTGTGTACTTAAGAATGCTGGTAATTTCCTGGGTTCGTTTTCTGACCTTGCGTTCTAAGTTTTGTGAATAGCGCCGAAGTTCTTTTTCTGCCCGCTTGAGCGCTTCTTCGGCACGGTTTCTTTCGGTAACATCGATCGAAACAGCGAGCGATCGAACAGGGGCTCCTTCCCCATCCCGATCGCTGATGGCCGAAAGCAGAATATCGATGATATCGCCATTTTTTTTGATGAATTGATAGGGGACATCCTTGCACATACCGGTCCGAAAAAATTCTGGGAAAACGATTTTTTCGGCGTAGCGACGGGAAGATTCAGTGAAAAATTCGGTCAGTTTTCGGGCAATGACTTCCTCACGGTCGTATCCGAGGACTTCAACCCAGTAGTCACTCACACTGACCAGACACCCATTCGTATCAATCGAATGCAGCATGGCCGGGGTATGATGATATAGTCCGCGGTAGCGTTCTTCGCTTTCGCGCAACGCTTTTTCGGCCGATTGCCGCTTGAAGATCTCAACACTTGCCTTTTTGTAAAGAAAGAAAACCGACAGTCCAATCAGAACACACAGCGCCAGGATCAGCGGACCGGTAATCCTGATCAACGGATCTGAAACTGTTTTGGAAACTGCTTTGAGGCTGCGCAGATGAATGACTCTCCAGCCCGGATAATTATCCAAACCGATCTGGTGTATCAGATAATCATTACCAGAGCGGTCAACGACATACTTTTCACCCTTGGCCCGAATACCGGTCCAATCCCAGGGGCCTTTACCAAATTGAATAGAGCCGGCAATTCGAGATTTCTGTTCGGTAGTCAGTTTTCTGAATGAATGGTAGAGCCAATTCTTGTGATTGGAAATAAAGATAATGCCCCGGGGATCCGTCACCAGCACAATTTCATCCGTGGCGGTATCCAACTCTTTTTCAACAAGTTCGACTGAGGCCTTGATGACGACCACTCCTGAAGGCGTGTTACGATCTTTTGCAAAAACCGGATGGCTGTAATAAGCACCTCGTATTCCTGAAGTGGTGCCCAGCGCGAGGTAGGTTGCAGGGCGGCCCTGGATGGCCTGCTTAAAATACGGACGAAAGTCAAAATTATTGCCGACAAAACTGTCGGGGGCAGAGCGGTTGCTGGAGGCGATCGTGTCGCCTTCAGGGTCCATCAGGTAGCAGACCTCGGCATTCAAGGTCTTGTTAAAGTGATCGAGAATGGTATTGGTATTTTTCAGGGCGATGCGATCATCCGGTCGTATCAGGATTTGTGACAGTTCTTTTATGCCGGCCAGAGTCCTTACCGGTTTTATATTTTCCGAAAGAAATGATGAGAGATTTTTCTGAATTGTCCGGACACGCGCGACGGCCTGGCGCTCAGCTTCCCTGAAGGCAGATTTTTTCAAGGCTGAATAATAAAGATACCCGCCGGTCGAAGCAGACAGAAAGGCCAGCAACGATAGGACCAATAAAATCAATCGCAATTTCATGCTCAATTCTCTCTAGGGTGCATCCGTGCTTATGTTTTTGAAATATTGTGGCATCACCGGGGGGGACCGGATCTGCGCTCATGGTAGACGTGAAAGCTACAAGGAGGCGTTTTTAAGGAGTCAGGCCCTGATCACCGGCTGCAGGTTTCTGGTCACTGGCTAGCTAAGGAGGAAATCCGATGAAAAGATGCTGTATGAATATTCACTTAGGTTGAGCGGTTTGGGGC
>JBAVYC010000493.1:0-2189 GCA_049698595.1 Desulfobacterales bacterium
GCCGAAGGCCGCTAAATCCTGACGATCCAGTTGATCCTGTCCAATTGTTTTTTTTAAATAGGAATCCATTCCATTTTTTTTTCAAGAATTCAAGTTTCTTATTTGATCAGACGGGACGCTCGCGGCCAGTGTCGGCACTCGTATGAAACTAAATTTTCCGATCAGACTGGACGCTTTTCAGGCCGGCAACGGCACTCAACCCTGAACCTCTGAACCCCGAACCTCTGAACCCGTAACCGCTCAACCCCGAACCGCTGAATCCTGAACCCCTGAACGGCTACCTTTGTCTATATGCCGTCTGACTATAGTACTGCTTACCATGATGAGGATAAATATAGCAACCAACACAACCGCCATATAAATCGCAAAGGGATAGCCCATGCTCCGAGGGCTTTGATTTAAACGGTATAGAAGCTGCAGCGGATTGACCGCCGGGGCAAATAAGATCGTCAGAAAGACGAAAAAGATCATTAGCGTCCGGCCTGCAAAGTAGCCGAGGGTACTCGTTCTGCCCCAGGTTAAGTACACCACAAAACCGGACATCCGACAAAAAAAAGCTGTCGTATACAAGACGGAAACTGCCATAGCAAATGTGATCCCGGAAACCGCCGGGCTGAAAGCTGCCAGGGACAGCAAAGGCAAAAACGGCAGCAGCAATAAAAACGTATGCACTAAAAACTGAATCAGGGCGTACCGATAAAAGTCAATCTCCATCTCATAGGTGGATTTATCGGTCTGATAGTTAATCATGTGGTAGCCTTTTCGAACCATTTCACCACCGCCACAGCATAGATTGACATAGGAATTGACAATCAAGGTCGCCGCAAAAATAAGAAAGAAGATTGTCGGCTCATTGCCGGTTGCGATTAATTCGGCCAGCGGCCGTCGCGGCCAGAATACTATCAAAAATGCACTCACAATTACAACACCGGCCATAACAGTTTCCAGGACACGCTTTGAAAAAAAAGGCGCTAGAGATTTCTCGGAGTCATCCGTCAAAAAATAAAAGTTCATAAGGTCAGCTCCACTGGAAGTTCCCAGTTGATCATTGAAATAGCGGCACCCGGTGGGTTGGCTGGGTTGAATTCAGGTTGAATCAGACCGGCCTCTAGCCAGCCGATCAAAATCATGTTGTCGGGCCTGGTTTTGTATTTGTCATGAATTTCAAGCAGCAAATCTGAGCTGAGATTCCGCTGTGTTTTTCTAAGATAGGAGGCAGATCCATTGTCGCCAAAGCGCCTGATAATTTTTCCGATCTCCTGCTCACTGAAAAATTCTTCTTTTTTCAATCTCGCCAAACTAAATTTTATGGCTTGATGGGTGCCCGCCAAGATATCCTCAACCCACAAAAATCGTTTTTTGTAATAAATCAAGCAGTCGACAATATTGTGAGGCGACTTGTTTTCAACCATCAACGTCATGAAGGACTTATCGCGCCGAGCGTAACCTGTCAGCGGAGACGTAAAATGCAGATTCAACTTGAAGAAGTTATGCGACCAGCGCTGGATTGAGCCGGTAATATATTGTCCACCATCCTTATTTTGGATTACATATGGGTTGGGTAATTTGGTGTTCGACTTTTCAGATATAATATGACTAACCGGGTAGGCCTGTGATCCGAAATTCAGACCGTACTCTGACTTTGTTAATGAATACAGACCGATGAAATATCTTGCCAACGCAGGGGAATGGGGACCGGCTGCGTCTATTTGGCAAAAACTGTTGTAAATGAATCTTTGTTTCAGTTTGGGATAATAAAAGCCCCAGTAGCCGATAGAAGTGAAGAGAACGATTATTGCCAATAAATAAAGACTGTAGCGCCTTCTGCCGTTGTCCGGTTTTTGAATCCTCTTTAAAAAAAACCATAGGGAAATGAGATAGGCACCCACAAACATGACAACCGATCTAAATTTCGGAAATTCTAGCGGCATGCCGGTGAACATGGAATTCACTATCTGCTGATCGGCCACTTCAATCTTCGGCCGGTCGATTTTCGGTTGCAGAGACAGGATTTTGTCCCAAAACATTCTGCGGCCATCCCAGCGATTGAACGCTGGTGTGAAAAAATCGAAGGCTAGAAAAACAATTTGGCCGAGGCCAAGGTTCTTCTGCGTAATAAGCGGGGTGTCATTTTCTTTTAGCAGGATTTTGGAATCATCAATACTGGCCTTTAATACCAGAAACGGTTC
>JBAVYC010000494.1:0-6333 GCA_049698595.1 Desulfobacterales bacterium
GTTGTGTTGAGTGCAACGAAACCCAACAAAGCCTGGAGTAGGCTCAACCCAACCTACAAAGGCAAAGTGGCTCAGGATAGAACCAACTTCAACTTTTGAAATGAAGTTTCATATAAGCGGTTAACTAAAAAATGAACGCCGAACATTGGACGTCCAACATCCAATAATGTATTCTGTCAATTTAAAAAAGGCTGTGCAAAACAAAGCCATACTTCGAGATTCTGCGCTCCGTTTGTTTTAAATTCGATAAAGCGCAGCGCCATCAATATTCGACGTTCGATGTTGGACGTTCGATGTTCGATGTTCGCGTTTGTTAGCTGTGCCAGGCAGGGTTTCACACGAGCGCCGCCTCTGGCCTGACACCTGAAACCCGACACCTGACACCCGACTACAACCGGCAGCTGAAACCCTCATATTCTTGCAACATGCTGTCAGATAAAAACCGTTATGGGCCTAATGCGCCCTAGCCGCCCGATTTACCGGCAGTGAAAATGAAAACCGGGAGCCTCTGCCGGGTTCGCTCTCAACCCAGATCCGGCCATGGTGAAAGTCGACAATGCGTTTGGTGATCGATAAACCGATACCGGTGCCGGGCGGGCGACCCTGGGTCGGATTTTTAATCTGATGAAAGGGCTGGAAGATTTTGTTCAGATCTTTTGGATTGATTCCAACGCCGTTGTCCTGCACTTCGACAATCAGCTGATTGTCTTCGGTTCGCAGGCGGACGGCAATCATCCCACGGTCGCGATCGCAAAATTTTACGGCATTGGAAATGATATTCACCATGACCTGGATTAGCCGGTCGCGATCGCCGGACACCCGCGGCACATTGCGGGCGAGATCCAGGTCAATGGTGATGTTTTTGTCATTAATTAGCTGTCGGGTGCTGTCGACGGCATCGTTGATGACCTCTGTTAGATCTAGTGACGCGACCGCCCAATCCATTTGGGCCGATTCGATCTTTTCGTAATCCAGGATCTGGCTGACCAACCGGATCAGGCGATCGCTTTCTTTGATAATGATCCCGGCAAAGTTCTCGAGCTGGACAGCGTCGATGTTCGGATTCGCAGACAGGATTTCGGCCAGGGACCGCACGGCGGTCAGGGGAGTGCGCAGCTCATGGGTAACCGTTGAAATAAAGTCGTCTTTGAGCCGGTCCAATTCCTGCAACCGCAAATTGGCTTCTTTCAGGTCGGCCGTCGCTTTTTCCAATTCACGGCTGTAGGCAATCACCTGTCGGGTTTCATCGAGGATGTTGAGCACCTCTTCCAGACCCAGGGGCTCTTCCTTGACTACCGACGATACCATGATCCGTGCCGAAGCCGACCCAACGGCACCGGTGAGCAGCCGCTCGGCGTGACTGACCAGATCGGCGTCGGCCGTCCGATAGTCGGCCCAATTAATATCGTGCTTTGCGGCGTAACCGGACAATTCCGCTTCGGCTTTCGTACTGCCGAGGAACCGTGCCAACAACGATTTTAAATCCGGCAAATTAACCGTCCCGCGCCGGAAAAGAGAATCCCCGGTATCGCCGGAATACTTGAAGACATCCACGAAAAGTGCGGCCTGGGTGTGTTCGATCGCCCGCGGCCGCCCTAAGATGGATACCGCGATGTAAACACTCACGTTGGCCAGCATGCTCCAGAATGCCGCATGCGAGATCGGGTTGAAATGCTGCAATCCGAACAGCTGATACGGTTTCAACAGTGCGATGCCGAAGGGTCCCGCGGTAACAAAGTCCTGGTGAATCAAGCCGATCTGGACAAGGGAGGGCAGGAAAATCGTATAGGTCAAGAGGGCAAATCCGGCGATCAGCCCGCTAATGGCGCCGGAGCGGGTGCCGCCTTTCCAGAATATGCCGCCGATCAGGGCCGGTGCAAATTGCGCCACCGCCGCAAAAGACCTCAGCCCGATGGAGACCAGGGCATAGAAACCGCCAAGGTAATGGAAATAGGCATAGCCCAGCATCAGAACCAATATGATACTTCCGCGGCGGATGCTCAGCAGCAGGCCGGTGAGTTCGCGGCTTTTGGAGATGGCCGGGATCGGCAACCGCAGCAAAACCGGCATAACGAGATCATTGCAGATCATCGTGCTCAGGGCGATGGTCTCCACGATCACCATGCCGGTGGCGGCGGATATGCCGCCGAGGTAAACGAACAACGTCAGCAATTGTTGCTTTGCGGCCATCGGTAACGTTAAGACAAACGTATCGGCATCGATACTGCCGTCGGCGAACCGCAGCATGCCGGCGAATGCAACTGGCAGCACAAAAATATTAATCGCCAACAGATACAGTGGAAAAAGCCAGATGGCCTTTTTTAAATGCTCCTCGTTGACGTTTTCGACCACGATGACCTGAAATTGACGGGGCAGCAGAAGGATGGCCATCATTGACAGAAAAATATACATACCCCAATCGATAAACGTGATGGTGCCGGCATTAATTGTTAGAAGTTCTTTGAAGAAAGGATAGGATTGCTGGCGCGATTCGATGGTCATAGCGCTTTTAAGATCGGAAAAACTGCGCGCCTTTTCGAACAGATCGGCAAACCCATTATATAGTCCGTAAGTTACAAAAAGTCCCACTGCCAGGAAGGCGAAAAGCTTTATGATCGATTCAAAGGTAATGGCCGCCACAAGCCCTTCGTGCCGTTCGGCGGCATCCAGATGACGGGTGCCGAAAAATATGGCAAAAACGGCGAGCATCAGGGCCACATAAAACGCGGTATCGCCGAGCACCGGAATACCGGGGATATTCGCCGGAACGGAGATTTCAGGGTACTGATGGATCAAAAAAAAGGTGGTCGATATGGCTTTGATCTGCACGGCAATATAAGGGATGACACCCACGACGGCAATAATGGTAACCAAGCCACCCAGGGTCGGGCTTTTACCGTAGCGCGAGGCGATAAAATCAGCGATGGAGGTAATGCGATGGACTTTGCTGATGCGGATGATTTTCCGCAGCACCAGCCAGCCCAATGTCGCCATTAAGGTCGGGCCGATGTAAATGGTGAGAAAGCTCAGACCGCTTTGAGTCGCCAGTCCCACACTGCCGTAAAAGGTCCATGCCGTGCAGTAAACCGCCAGAGAAAGGGCGTAGATATAGGGATTGCTGATAATGCTGCGGCCGGCATCCGCCCGTTTATCACCGTAATAGGCAATCACAAAAAGAAGGCCGACATAGCCGAATGAAACGAATAAGATGGTTCCGGTTTTTAACAACAATCAACCTCCGGCGTCATCGGAATCATCCTTGTGTTCGTTCGAACGGAACCTGGTCGCCAGGGCCGTAAGACCGATCAGCAGGCCCCAGACACCGAAAATGTACACAAGCAACAAGGGCAAGCCGAATATCGGGACTCCCAAATTAAAAAGAGAAAGGATCGGATAGTTGAATAGGACACAGCCGAGTAGAAATAGGGCGACCAGGCGTTTGTTTAGTTTGCTTTCACGCGTCATCGATCGTATTTCTTGTTGAGGTTAAAGTCGGATTTACGACGAACATTGTTACCATAGACCAATTAAAGAGAAGTGTCAATTTGGATTGGAATGTTATTGGAGATGTGCTACTTTAACCTAGACTGGACGGTTCAACCCAGGATTGATTATCCCATGTCAATGCAATAACCAGGTGAGTTTATGAAAGATCGAATCCATCAGTTTTTATCCCATACACCGCCCTTTTCGGAGCTGCCTGAAAATGAGTTATCGCGGGTGGCCGCTGAAATGTCGGAAGAAATTTTCCCGAAAAACATAGTCCTTTCCGTTCAGGGCAAGACTAAACTTGAAAGTGTCTATATTATCAAAGAGGGATCACTGGAACTGTTTTACGAGACCGATGGTGATAAGAAACTCAGCGATTTTCTGGAGCCGGGTGAGATGTTCGGCGGCATATGCATTCTGATGAACGCCGGTATTTCAGTGCGCACGGTGAAAATCGTGGAGGATGCAACCCTATTTACCCTGCCGCAAAAAGTGTTTTTAGAGGTCTGCGCCCGCCATAATTTTCTGTACGAATATTTTGCCGCTAAATTCCACAAGCGAATGTCCGACGACACCTATTCATCCGTTGCGGTCGCCGGCCAAACCCAGCATTTTCTTTCCCGGTTGGCGCCCTTTTCTTTCCTCTCGGAAGAAGAAATTTTCAACATTTCAAAAGAAATTGCCACGGTTAATTATCCCCCGGATACCGTGCTATTTGTCCAGGGGCAGTCGAAAGTCGAATATCTGTATATCATTCAAAGCGGGGCTGCGGAACGCTACTTTGAAGAAAATGATCAGAAGACCTTGCGCGGGTTACTGGGCGAGGGCGACATGTACGGCGGGATTTCGATTCTGCTGAACAACGGGATTCCCATCCGCACGCTGAGGATTACGGAAGACTCGTGGTTGCACATTTTACCAAAAGAGATGTTCTTAGATATTTGCCATCGCCATGAGGCCTTTACCGAGTTTTTCACGGACACATTCGGCAAACGGATGTTGGATCGATCCTACGCAGAGATTATTTCCAGCAACTTCAGACCTCAGGGGGATACCGGGCAGTTTTTCAACTTGCCGGTAGACAATATCTACAAGAAAGAACTGGTTTACTGCGAACAGGACCTGCCGATACGAGCGGCGGCGGCTGTAATGAGCGAGCATAATTCAAGCTCCATCTTCGTTCATGAGCGCGGGGGGGATTACGTCGGCGTTGTCACAGACAATGACTTGAGAAAAAAAGTCACGGCCACGGGATTGGATATTTTAAAACCGGTTTCCGAGATTATGTCCTCCCCGCTATGCACTATTTCATCTGATTCCCTGGTATTTGAGGCCCTGATGGAAATGATGAAAAAAAATATAAAACATCTGGCTGTCAGGGATACCAACAACGAAGTGGTCGGTGTGATCACTAACCGGGATTTGTTGAAAGCCCAGGGCCAGTCCCCTTTTTTCATCGTGCGCGAGATTGCCCGCGCCCAATTCATCAACCAGATCGTGCAAATCCGCCAACAGATTCCCCGGCTGGTTAAAACGCTGATCAACACAGGGGCCAAAGCCAAGAATATTACCCGGTTTTTAACCACTGTATCAGATGCCATTTTGCAGAAAATCATCGGTTTTGCTTTTGATGAACTGGGGCCCGCACCGGCCGAATTCGTTTTTATGGTATTGGGTAGCGAGGGGCGCAAAGAGCAAACACTAAAAACCGATCAGGACAACGCGATCATATTTGAAGATGTGAATCCAAAATCCCGGAAAGAGGCTATGACATATTTTTTGAAATTTGGCGAAAAAGTCTGCAACTGGTTGGACCAAGCGGGATATGCACTTTGTAAAGGTGATGTCATGGCAAAGAACCCCAAATGGTGCCAACCCTTGGGGATCTGGAAGAAATATTTTTCAGAATGGATTCATAAAGCCGAGCCCGAAGCGCTGCTTCAAGCCAGCATCTTCTTTGATTTTCGGGGTGCCTATGGTGATACGGTTCTCATTGACGAGCTGCGCCGACACTTGTTTGGCTCCCTGGAGGGATGGCCGGGGTTTTTCCGCCATCTCACCGAAAATGCCCTCTATTTCACACCGCCGATCGGCTTTTTCCGTAATTTTCTGGTGGAATCCAAAGGTCAACACCGCGATACCTTTAACATCAAAGCCGCCATGCAACCGGTTGTTGACTACGCCCGCATTTATGCCCTGAGCCACAGAATTGAAGAAACGAACACCTTCGAAAGACTCGATCAGCTTCTCACCCAAAATAAAATATCCGTGGAGCAACATAATGAGCTGGACACTGCCTATAGTTACCTGATGCAGCAGCGGTTCGTCACCCAGGTAAAGGCCGTTATCGCTGAAAATTCGGAACCGGACAATTATGTCAATCCCAAACAGCTTTCCCGCATCGAACAGACGATGCTCAAAGAAATTTTTAAACGCATCGAGAAATTTCAATCTAAATTAAGTTTTGATTTTATCGGTCAGCAGTTTTGATTACAGCAGACGGATGTCAGAAGACAGATGTCAGTGCCGGAAATCAGATTGGATGGATAGTTCATTCCTACAACTCCTTGCATCCTCCTGTATCTTTCATTGAGCGATGTCTTACTCTATGCGCTATGCTCTTTGCACTATGCCTTTTTTGCGCGCAACCTGCAACTCGCAACCCGCAACCCGTAACCCGTAACCCGACTGGCCTCTCACTGTTGCTCAGATTTGTTGGGGTTTCCAAAGGTATTGGTCAGCTTATCTGCCGGAGAACCTCCGGAAGCGCTTCTCCGGGGGGCCAGCGCATCTCCTTCGTCGAAGAATACCACGGTGGGCGCAATCATTTTGGCAACATCGTAA
>JBAVYC010000495.1:0-2454 GCA_049698595.1 Desulfobacterales bacterium
CCGATCGGCGTGCCGTATTGGACTCTTTCCTTAGCGTAGGTTGCCGTCATGGCAATAGACTCTTGGCAACCACCAAGCATTTCAGCACATTTTGCAACAGTGGCCTTGGGTGTCATTTTTTCCATAATTTGCCATCCCTTACCGGGGATGCCAATCATATCATTTTTAGATATTTTTACATTTTCGAGGGTAACAACGCAGTTATTGTCCCTTCCGATGGTTTGCAACTTTTGAATACATACCCCGGATGTTTTGGGATTCAGCAAAAAAAGTGTGACCCCTTTGGGGGTTCGGGCGGCGACAATAAGTAAATCAGCGATATTGGCGTCCAAGACAAACATCTTTGTCCCGTTCAATATATAGTCATCTCCTTCAGGCTGTGCTGACAGACTGATTCCTGCTTCCAGGTAGCCGGCCTCTTCTTCGTATTGGGCCAGGGACATGATCAGTTTGCCGGCGGCTATCTTGGGTAATAGGGTTTTCTTCTGCTTCTCCGACCCACCTTCCATCAAGGTCAAGCCACATAAGATAACCGTGGAAAAAAACGGGCTTGGAAAGGCCTTTTTTCCCATCTCTTCCAGGATAATGGTCAACTCCACAAAGGGATCACCCAGTCCGCCGTATGCTTCCGGAAAGTGGATTTCCATCCACCCCAGTTTCGCCATTTTTTGCCACATTTTTTTATCATAGCCCGTGGCGCTGTCCTCAATCTCTCTGACGGTATCGAAAGGGCATTCCTTGGATAAAAATTCTGCTACCGATTTTCGCAGCATTTCCTGCTCTTTATTGAAGTCCAAATCCATGTTTTATCTCCTCATTTAAACTTTAAGCGCGGCAGTCCGAGTCCGGTCCAGGCAATCAGGTTGCGTTGAATTTCATTGGTTCCCGCGTAAATGGTGGCCCCCTTGCACATCTGAAATAATTCTGTCATTGATCCCTGCATGGGAGCGTGAGGACCTTCCTCCACTTGACCGTATAGTCCCATGATTTCAGTGGCGTAATTTGCCAATTTTTGAGCCAATTCGGTGGAATACAGTTTGGACGCTGATGCGGCGGTGATCAAACCTGCGAAATCACCCTTCTGGTGCATCCAGGCAATTTTATAAGCCAATGATTTTCCCACTTCCGAACCGATGAACAATTCCGCGATTTTTCTTCTGGCATTTGGGTCTTTTGAAAGCGGTTGGCCATTGCGGGTGGTATTTTTCGTGTATTCGATAAGCTGTTCAAGGTATCGCTTGGCACCTGAAAATCCGCCCGCGCCGCTGCGTTCAAAGTTCATGGTCTGGCGCGTGAGCGCCCAGCCTTCGCCTTCGACACCGATCAGGTCTTCAATAGGAATTTTTACTTCATTAAAAAACACCTCGTTGTAGACATGTTTTCCGTTCATGTATAGCAACGGGCGGACTTGAACCCCCGGCAGGTCCATTCTCAAATGGAAAACCGAAAGCCCTTTTCCTCGTTTGGATTCGGGGTCGGTGCGGGCCAGCAGGAACATGTACTCCGCCCGATGGGCGCCGGTTGTCCAGGTTTTTTGACCGTTGACGATGTAATGATCACCTTCCCGGATGGCTGTCGTCGTCAGCGAAGCCAGATCGGACCCCGCATCCGGTTCGCTCCATCCCTGACAGTAAAATGCTTCCCCTTTGGCAATCGGCGGCAGTAAACGCTCTTTTTGTGCTTCGGTAGCGCCGGCAAGCAGCGTCGGTGCAAACATCCCCACGGCAAATCCATCGACGCCGGGAGCATTGTAATACCCTCGGACTTCATCGAAAATCACCTGTTCCATAATGGACGCTTCCCGGCCACCGTATTTTCGGGGCCAGGCCATGGAGAGCCATCCTTTTTCCCCCAGTTTGCCGGCCATGTATTTATGGAATTCAAATCCCGCCACGGTGTCATAAATGCCTTCCAGCCCACCGCTTCCGAATTCCGGTGGCGCGTTTTTCATCTCACTTTCAAAAAACGTCTCAAATTCCTGCTTTTTTAGTTCTTCTTCTCTGGTGAGTCTAAAATCCATTTTATCCTCCTATGATCTTCCAGCAGCTGGGAATCGAACCCACACTGGTTTACGACCGCGGCACCGGACTCCGAGCAAATTTAATATAGAGGGTTTTGTTTATATTTCAAGGCTGTTAATATCCCACTGGCGGTTTCAACCTAAAATGCCGAGCCACTGACAAGAATAGTACTTGCATTATTCCACAAATATTGCAAGTTTTACCTGCATCAGGGAACTTCGGAGATGTCCATCAATTCATAGATGTGCTCCAAGAGACAGCCGAACTTTTTAATGTCAACGTGGCCGCCTTTTGTCTGATGCCAACGCATTACCATCTGATGGTCCAAACCCCGGATGCGAACCTGTCACGCTGCATGAGACACCTCAACGGTGTTTATACCCAAAAATACAATGTGGTGCATGGTAGCGACGGGACTTTATTTCGCGGACGA
>JBAVYC010000496.1:0-9703 GCA_049698595.1 Desulfobacterales bacterium
TGGGAGGAAGATTTGTTGACGGAAGTTAAAGAATTGGCCCAAATCGGCGTCAAACATGTTCTTCTGGTAGCTTTTGACCAAGACGATCAGACCCCCAACGGCAGGATTACCGGCGCCCAAAAACTGCTCGATGCCATCGAAAAGGCCGGCGCAGAATTTGAAACCATTATTGTTGATACCACTACGCTCAACGCACCCGCCAATGCCCTGTGCGGGCTGTCGAATCAGTTAATAAAGGAAAAATGGGGCTTTGCGACCGCCAGTGCGCCCAGTAACGGTTCATACATGGAATTGCAGCGGTTTAAGGATATGTTTGGATTTAAGGGTTGGGCCGGTTTTGATGCTGCGATGGAAGCCCTTTCGGCGTTTTATTACAACGATTTAATTTTTACCGGACCCATGGCCGGGGCATCTCGTGTCGTGCCTGCAGTTGCGCTTGCCGATGCGTTTTTGGCCACTTCGGTTTTTAATGAAACCAAAGCGCTGCCCAAAGATCCCAACCACCCTTTGCGCAAGCTATTTCCTGAGTTTGCCGAGCAACTTAAGGTGGCCTGGGATAAACCCAGTGATTTGGAAAAAATGTAGCCCACGGAATGATGCCTTTGTGAACCTCAGGTGCATACCTTCTTTGAGCCGGGCGAGGATTGATCAGCAGATTGCCTGACATCCTCGCCCTTTTCAACCATCATCTGTATGTTATTTCCGGGACCCCCTCAGATCATTCACACCCAAAAGACAGCGCACGCCTCCATCGCAAGTAACCATTAGAAATATAAAGCATATTCGTTTATACTCTGCTGAGTTGTCGTTTTAATTTGAGTAAAAATCGGCTTGCCGATTAACCTGATCAGTGTTAATAAGGATTTGGCACCACACACAGCGCATTTTGGAATGAGACGCGTTAGCCGGCAGGAAAAGTGTTGACTAAAAACGGTCTGACATAAAATCATCAGAAATTTGAGGTACCCGTCATTCAGGTGGCAAATGAACATTTTTGACTGGCAAAATGAACTCAATCGGGACGGGCACCGGGTTGTGATCTCGGGACAACCCATGGCCATGCACTGCCATCATTATAACATTAATTTGCAGAAAACGTTGGAAGAGACATTGGGCGCGGAAGGTGTTCAGCTTCTGTACCGATCGGCTGAAGAAAGCAATTATGATAGTTTACAGCATCTCTTCAACCAATATACAAAAATCAGATCCATTAAGTCGAAGCTGGAAATGGCCTCCTTGCTGTATCAGAATTGTGGTCTGGGAATAATACATTTTAGGAAGGTCAGGCCCAGTTCGGCTTATATTGCGAGCACCTCAAACCATCATGTCACCGGGTGGCTCGCAAAACACGGGCGACGTGAAACACCCGGCTGTCACTTTACCCGGGGTTGGATTGCCGGTGCGCTGGAGGTGATTTACCAGCGTCCCCTTGGTTTTTATATGGTGGAGGAGCGGCAGTGCAAAATGAAGCGCGATGAGGAGTGTATCTTTCATGTTAAGGAGCGTTAAGTGGCAATTGATGTAAGCAAGATAATCCATGCGGTCATGGAAGGCAGCAAGATAAGGGAA
The DNA here is from genome assembly GCA_049698595.1 of Desulfobacterales bacterium. Lineage (GTDB taxonomy): Bacteria > Desulfobacterota > Desulfobacteria > Desulfobacterales > JAFDCJ01 > JAFDCJ01. Next base: position 1,570 of record JBAVYC010000496.1, read on the forward strand.
TCAAAAGGGATCATCCCTCTTTTTGGGGTCTACCTCTCGCTATTTTCGGTGAACTATTACAATCGACTGAGCTTTGATTTTGAAATCAAAATGGGCCAACAGCGTGAGGCTGAAGCCAAGACCCTTTTGATCGAAGCCGCTCAGGAGTGCGGCTATGCCACTTTTCACGGCATTCGCGATTCCTGGGAATGGGAGCAGGTTGTCGCCCCCATGGTTGAAAACAAAGTAGATCAGATATTCGGTTTTGTGGCTGTGGCCGTGGCATTTGGCTGGGGAGACCTGGCGGTCGAGGAAGTTGTTGCGGGAAAAAAACTTGTCTTACGCGCAAGCGACTCCTATGAGGCCAGAGGCTACCTGGAGCGATACGGCCAAGCAAAATCAGAAAAATGCTACATGTTGCAGGGGGTAACCGCTGCCTTCATGGACCTGGTTTACGGTGGTGATTATCCGGATGGCTGTTTTGCCTTCGCAACTCAAGAGCCGCGTTGCCGGGTGAAGGGAGATTCGTATTGTGAGTTCGTTGCTCGAAGATCATCTGATTGAGATTACACTTAAGGATAAAAGGCTCATAAAAAACCAGGCCTGTTGGAAATGCCTATCCTGTTCCAAAGTGTTGTGTCCGGCTCATGGGAAACCATCGATTGAGTGTTGGCTGATTCCCAAAACCCATTGTGCCGACGATGTTAAAGATGATTTTTTTCAAAAAATATCCTCGTGCATCACCTGCAGCTATTTTAAGAAACAGGGCGAACTGCACCCTCAGAGCTGGAATTTCTTTGTTTCCGAACAGATCCATCAGTACAATGCCAAGGCGTTGGAGCATATCTATCAGAAGGAAGAAAGCTTTGTAGAGATTCTAAACCGGATTCCGGACGGCCTTTTCACTACCGACCATGAGTGGCGCATCACTTACTTCAACCCGGCCGCCGAAAAAATTACCGGTTTTTCAGCCTATGATGCGGTGGGGATGTATTGCAAAGATGTGCTTAAGAACTCCATCTGCGAATCTGACTGTGCCCTTAAGCACGCTATCGCAGAAGGCAGAGATATCCACAATCGGGAGTATGAGATTACCGGCATTGAAGGCCAAAAGATACCTGTTATTTGTTCAACATCGGCAATTCGGGACGCTGCGGGACGTGTTGCCGGAGGGCTTGAAATATTTAAAGATATTTCTGAGTTGAAACGACTTCAGGAAGAGGTCGCCAAACGTGAGAAAAAATATCGCCGCATCTTTGAAGGCAGCCACGATATGATCTATACGACCAACCCACAGGGCCAGATACTGGATATAAATCAAGCCGGTGTTGAAATGCTTAATTACCCATCCAAAGAAGAAATGCTTAAAACGATATCGGCCCAGAACCTCTACCGCAATATGTTGGATAGAGATAAATTCCTGGCGGCCATTAACCGGCGGGGCCAGGTAAAAGATTATGAAGTTGAATTTAAAAAACGTGATGGCGCTCCGATGCAGGCCTTGATTTCCAGCCGACGATACCAAAACCCTGAAAACGGCGATGTCGAGTTCGAGGGGATCATCAAAGATATTACCCATCGCAAACGGACTGAAGAAGCACTTAAGCAGCGCAACCGGGAACTTTCGCTTTTAAACAGCATTGCCGTGGCCTTAAATCACAATATGGCCTTGAACCTAATACTACAAGAGACGCTCAAAAACGTACTGAAGGTATTAAAACTCAATCGGGGAGCCATTTTTCTGATCGATCGCGAACGGGAAAAAACCGAGGTCATTGCCAAATTTGGTTTTCAAGTTGAAGGCGCTGAAGACACCCAAGCGTTATTTTTCAAAGACCCGCTGCTGAGCAAAGCCCTCGTCGACGATGAGATGGTTTTAAAGCCTGAACCCATTTTTCCGACCTTTAAAGCGCGTTTTGAGTTGAAAGCCCAAAAATTTTCGCCCTGGCTGACCTGTTTTCTGATTACCTTCAAAGGCAAAGGGGTCGGATTTTTGGGACTCGACATACCCTCAGCCCGGAAACTGAGTCAATATGAATTCCATTTGATGGGCTCGCTGGGCAACTTTTTAGGTGGGGCCATCGTGAATGCTCAGATGCGGGCGACGATTCGTCGCGATCGGCAGGAGTTAAGACGTCTTACCGGAAAATTATTTCAGAGCCAGGACGAGGAACGACGTCGTATCGCTCGCGAACTTCATGATGAATCCGGTCAATCTCTAACGGCTGTGAAACTGGCCTTGGAAAGGTTGGAACAAAATGTGTCATCGCCAGAAAAAGGTCTCAGGGAAGAAATCGGCGAAATAATTATGATGGTGCGGCGAACATCCTCTGAAATCAGGCACCTTTCATACCACCTGCACCCGACCCTGTTAAGTGATCTGGGTCTTGAACCGGCGCTGGATCTTTATTTCAAAGAAATCAAAAATCATACGGGCCATAACATCGAGTTTAGCATGGTGGGATTTGATCACCGCCTGGATGTTGACATGGAAACAGTTTTCTATCGTTTCAGCCAGGAAGCCCTGACCAATGCCTTGAAGCATTCCGGTTCGAATAACTTCCGGCTTTCCATTATCAAAAGCTATCCCAAGATCATCTTCCGGGCAGCGGATGACGGTATCGGTTTTGACACCCAGATCATTGGAACCGATAAACGCAATCTGGGTCTGCTGGGTATGCGGGAACGCACCTCCCTTCTGGGAGGAACCTTCCAGCTGCGCAGCAAACCGGGAGAAGGAACCCGAATCCGGATTGAGATACCTTTTGCGGAGTCATTGAGCCATGGCTAATCCAGTTCGCATTTTAATCGCTGATGATCATACCATTGTTCGCCAGGGTTTAGCAAGTTTGCTGAACGACCAGCATGATTTGAAGGTGGTCGGCCAGGCGGACAATGGAAGAGAAGCTGTAGACAAAACGCTTGATTTAATGCCGGATATCATCATTATGGATATTGCCATGCCTCAGATGAACGGCATTGAGGCCGTAAAACGGATAAAGAAAAAATTTCCGAAAGCGAAAGTTTTGATTCTGTCCATGTATTCCCATGAACATTATATCCATGAACTTTTAGAAAGTGGTGTGTCCGGCTATCTACTTAAGGATTCCAGCGGCCGGGATATTATCAATGCGATTCATGCTGCCATGAACAATGAGACCTTTTTGAGCCCTTCAATTTCAAAAGTGGTTGTGGACTCCTACCGATCCCCTCGAAAAGTCACCGCCAGTGCGGAGCGTTATAAACAACTGTCCAATAGGGAAAGGGAGGTTTTTCAGCTGATTGCCGAAGGACATTCCACCCGACAGATCGCTGATATGCTTTGTGTCAGCATCAGTACGATCAAATCCCATCGGGCCAAGATTATGGAAAAACTTGAAATCTATTCGCCAGTCAAACTGGTCCACTTTGCCATCCAACTCGGCCTGGTTGATCCGGAATTATAAATACCAGGCATTTCAAGCAGTTGACAAACTCCCCGAATGATCCTTTCTTTGCTTAACAAGTCCCTGAAACCAGTTGCTATATTTCGGACCCAATTTGTGATGTAAGTTTTAGATTTCAAATGAAAATCATCTCGTATCACCATAAAAATCATCTTTTAGACGATTTTCAAGAAGTGCTTAAATCGTATAAGAAGATCAGATATTTTTGATTATGTGACAAAAAGACGAATTTCAAACTAAATCTTTGATCGTAAGAAAGGAGTATTCATTATGCCAGAACTGACACCCAAAGAACGCGTGATGCGGCTGCTGAGGAAAGAACCCATCGACACCATGCCTTTTTTCAGCGGAATGGGGATGGTGGTCATGCCGGGTATTGAAAAAGCCGGCATTAACTTTGCCAGTGTCCACACCGACCCCGAGCGTATGGCCTGGTCGGCCATCTGGTCTGCTCGCTTAATGGACTTCGACTGTGTGGTTATTCCTTACGACATGACCATGGAATCCGAGGCCATGGGCAACACCATCAGCCTGTATGAAGATTCGGAAGATATCTTATATCCGACAATTCCCGAAAAAATATGGTCAACCATGGATGAAGTGACGATTCCCGACAATATCCATGAATTGGGACGTCTGGCAATGCTGCCCAAGGTCATTGAAATTATAAAGAAAGAGGCTCCGGAGCTAGCCATCGGATGCTGGCAGTTAGGGCCGTTTACCCAGGCCGGGCAGATTCTGGAACTGGACCTGATCCTCAAGGGGATTTTTAAGCAAAAAGACAAAGTGGACGCGCTGCTGGACAATTTGACGGATATGATTATCAAAATCGGCCAAACGCTGCAGGCTGCCGGCTGCGACTATATTACCCTGCGTGAGCCGGGCGTGGCAGCCGATCTTTTAAGCCCCCGCACGTTTAAAGGTGTTATCCAGCCGCGGTTAACGCGCATTTTAGGGGCCTGGCAGTCTCCCAAGCTGCTGCACATATGCGGTTCCACCGATCCGCTGATCGAGATGATGAACGAATGCGGTGCGGATGGACTTACGGTGGACATCAAATGCAATATCGCCGAAGCCCGGCAAAAGCTGGGCGACGACGTTTTATTAATGGGCAATGTGGACACCTACGCGATGACCTGTGACCCGGAAACACCGGTTGAAACCACGGTGGCACATATCAAAGAAATTATTGACAACGGCGTCGATGCGGTCATGCCCGGCTGTGATCTGTGGCCCGCCATCATCGAGGCCAACATGAAGGCAGTGGCCGACACAACCCATGAATACGGCAAAAAGGCCAGTCCGGCTGTGGGCCGACTGTAATTCATAGGCTACCGAAATCGCCAGTTTGATTAATTTATAATATTAACCGTACCCAAGGAGAAAAGAATAATGGCAACAAAAGAAGAGGTGTTGGAAAAATTAAAAACCGGTGTGGTTGAGTATCTGGAAGAAGAAGTCAAAGAAGCGGCCCAACAGGGCCTGGATGAAGGCTATGCTGCGCTTGAATTGATTATGGATGGTCTGGCAGCCGGTATGGAGATAGTCGGGGATCTGTATGACCGCCACGAATATTTTGTTCCCGAAGTACTGATGTGTGCCGATGCCCTGTATGGCGGGTTGGACATTCTGCGACCTCATGTTCCGGAAAAGCAAGATGGTATTAACGCCCAGGTTGTCATCGGCAGCATTCAGGGGGACGTGCATGACATCGGCAAAAATCTGGTCAAAATGATGTTCGATGTGGCCGGGTGGGAAGTTCACGACCTCGGTCGCGATGTTCCTCTGGAAAATTTTGTGGAGGAGCAATTGAAAACCGACTCGGAGGTGGTTGCTATGTCGGCCATGATGACCACCACCATGCTGGGTATGAAGAAGGTCATTAAAATGATTAAGGATAAAAATCCAGATGTGGCCATTATGCTGGGTGGTGCACCCGTAACCCAGGACGTCGCCAACCTGTTCGGTGCCGATGGCTATGCCGAATCAGCCGGCAACGCCGTTTCAGAAGGCATCAAGATGATCGGACGGCTGAGAGAAATGCAAAATAAATAAGGATAACGAGGTTGCTTTTTTGCATTGTCCCGGGCCTGTGACCAATAGAAGTTATCTCAAAATCAGAATTTTGGGATAGCTCCTATTCATCGATTGACGGCCAGGTCATTACATCTAAGATCTCAGACTTTGAACTTGAGGCTGATTTGATCAATTTGGGTGAAGGAATGGATCGACAGTTCCCCTCATAATTCGACTGGAAGAAGGAGTTTAGGTAATGTCTGATGATAAAGCTATGGTAATTTTTCAACCGTCCGGCCGCAGAGGTGAAGTGCCCAAAGGCACCACCATTATTGAGGCTTCGCGTTTGCTGGGGGTGGATATCGAAGCCCTCTGCGGCGAGAAAAAAGTGTGCGGCAAATGTGTCGTGCGGATTGAAGAAGGAAATTTTGAAAAATACGGCATTCAATCAAGCATGTCCCATGTCAGCGACTGGCAGGAGGAAGAAGAGAAGTTCGTCAATGCCGAACGCAAGGAAAAAGGATTTCGACTCGGCTGTGTCGCCACGGTTGAAGATGACATTCTAGTTTTTGTGCCGGAAGAGTCCAGGGCCGGAAAGCAGGTTGTCAGCAAAGCGGCACGGGATATTTTCATCGAACACAATCCGGCCATCAAACTTTATTATGTCAAAGTGGACCCGCCATCATTTGCAGAACCCACCGGCGATTTCGAACGAGTCTGCCGGGGGATCGAACGGGATTACGGGCTTAATAATCTTACAATCGACATCTTTGCTTTAAGGCAGCTGCCCGATGCCCTGCGTGACGGTAAATGGGAGGTGACGGTCAGTGTTTGGAATGACAAGGAAGTCATCCGGGTTCGACCGGGCAAACAGGAACATTCTTACGGACTGGCCATCGATGTGGGTACCACCACCGTGGCGGCCTATTTCTGCGACCTTACCAATATGGAGGTGATCGACACGGTATCCATGATGAACCCCCAGTGCAAGTACGGTGAGGACGTCATGGCCCGGATTACCTATCATATGACGACTCCGGACGGCCTGCAGCGCATGAGTGATGATATTATTGAGGGGACCAATGAACTCATTGACAAGGCCATCGCCAATACCTTCCCGCCCAAAAAAAAGGTAAAGAAGAAAAAGGGCGAAAAAGGACCCGATGAATACGTGGAAATTCCCGAGGATGGCAAAACCTATCTGCGCCTGAACCGGGAGGACATCGAAGATATCACCATCGGCTTCAATACGGCCATGCATCATATCTTCCTATCCCTCAACCCGGAACATGTGGGAATGGCGCCCTTTCCGCCGGTTATCCATCACAGCCTGGACATCAGGGCCCGGGATCTGGGCATCAAAATAAATCCCTCATCCTACATGTTCGTGCTGCCGATCGAAGCCGGATTTGTGGGAGCGGACAACGTGGGCGTGCTGATCGCCGAAGAACCTTATAAACATGAGGAAAATCAGCTCATCATTGATATTGGAACCAACGGTGAACTCGTTTTGGGCAACCGGCACAAACTGATCTCATCCTCATGTGCCACCGGTCCGGCCCTCGAGGGAGCCCAGCTCGCTTTCGGGATGCGGGCTGCGCCGGGTGCCATGGAACGTATTGAAATCGATCCGGAAACCAAGGAGGTCGATTACAAGGTCATCGGACGGGATGCCTGGCGAAAATTTTCAGAACCCAAAGAAATGAAAGCCAAAGGCATTTGCGGCTCCGGTATACTGGATTTGCTGGCGGAGTTATACAGCGCGGGCATTGTTGCCAAAAGCGGCGTGTTCAATAAAAAAGCGCTGGAAGGTCATGCGCGTTTTCGCATTAATCCGGACAACAAACAGCCCGAATTTGTTTTGGCCTGGGCCGAAGAATCAAGCATCGACAAGGACATCGTGGTTACCCAGAAAGACATACGCCAGATTCAGCTGGCCAAGGGTGCCCTGTATGCCGGCTGCAAGCTGATGGTCAAACGCATGGGGCTGGAAAAAGTCGACAAAGTCAAAATCGCCGGTGCCTTCGGAACCCATGTGGACCGAACCAAAGCGCTGGTGATGGGCCTCTTCCCGGATTGTGAGATCGAGATGATCGAAGGGGTGGGCAATGCCGCCGGCGATGGTTGCCGCGCGGCCCTTTTGAATGTGAAAAAACGGGTAGAAGCCAACTGGTGTTCCCGCAATGTGGAATACATCGAATTAACCGTCGAGAGCTCCTTTCAACAGGAATTTATGGAAGCCATGCAACTGCCGCATATGACGGATAAATTTCCACATTTGAAAGGCATCGTGCCCGATGAGATTTTGAACCAGTAAGATTCCTAAATCATTGAATTGCGGACTATGGCCCTTAACAGCGAAGGAATCGAAAGTCATTCAAAAAAAACCTGTGCCTCCGTAAATGCGGGTATCTGCGGGTTCACCTGTCACATAAAAGCCTGGAAAATAGACAAAAGAACCGTTGGCCTGGAAATCAGCGAATCTGAATGTCAACAGATACTGAATTATTCAGAACTCATCAGACAGCTGACCTTAAATGAGGTTTTTATGCCGGCCATTCGCAATCCGCTGTATCTTGCCGCCGAACAGGCGGGGTGCCATCCCTCCTGCCCTATTCCGGCGGCTGTACTAAAAACCGCTGAAGTGGCAATGCAAATGGCGTTGCCGCGGGATGCATCCATTCGATTTGTGC
>JBAVYC010000497.1:0-6435 GCA_049698595.1 Desulfobacterales bacterium
GCGAAACCCAACCAAGCTTGGCGTAGGCTCAACCCAACCTACAAAATGCAAAGTGGCCCAGGTTAGAACCACTTCTGGCTTTTGTCCTTTACAATTTCAAGGGCCTTTAATTTGATGGTCTGCGGGATTTCCGGTTCGATATAAATTACGTATTCATCGAAAATCCCGCCAAGTAAAATATCTATTTTACGGGTGCGTTCGATGAAAATTCCTTTTTTGTCGTAAAAGATATTTCCTGCATCGTCTTTTGCGATGGTCATGGCAAACAGTTCCCGTTTGCCTTTGCGAACCGAAAACCGGTCGCCAATTTCAAAGGGGCTTTCCCTCAGCTGATCGCTATGAATAAATATGCCTTTTCTCTCAGGATCGTAGAAGGCGATATTCCTGGGGCTGATATCGGACCCGGATGTCATCCAACACTCCGTGTTTGCAGATTGCCAGTTGTTTGTTGTCTGTTGTTCTTAGCAGATCAGTATTGATGTTCGGAGAGCGTTGCGATCATATTTCCTTTCCAATCCTAATAGAAAACGCATCGCGTCCGATGTCTTGGAACCGCTTTGTAATGGGGCTGCTGACCGCGATTCCAGAGGAAGTAATCGAGATCCGGCGAAGTGATGGTTCGTCCCGATTTTCGAATTTCATTTTTAATTAGCTCCACCGCATGAACGGCAGATGCCCGAATTTCGACCTCCTCGGCGGACCCCGCAGGGATTAACGTTCCGGCCGCTATCCGTTCAATCAATGATTCTGCATATATCAGAACGCCATCCATTCGCAATACGTGGGGTACAAGATTATCAGCAAAAATAGTCAGTTGATCCAGATCTTTAAAATGTCCCCATTTCCGTCCCTTAAAGGCGACTGATAGATCCGCCGCGGTAATCTGTGCCCGTTTGTAGAACGGGACTTGGATCCCGTCATAGGGTTCGACATCATTGAAATAGGGCATTTCCTTGAGTAACTGCACCAGCCGCGCGGCGGACGAATTGGCGGCTTCCACCAGGGCGGCAAAATTTCCCTTGAAGCGGTTGAGCAGGTATCGACCCAGATCATTTAAGGCCGTCGCAAAATGCTGCATCAGCTCCCGGATGATCTGATTTGCGGGATCCTGGCCGAAGATGCGAGTGCATTTTTCAACCGTGATTCGCTCCAATTCTGCCGCTGAAAGGCAACCATGGGATTTGTACACGTCATTCAATGAAGATGCAATTGAAAAATATCCGGACATTCCCGGGCGTTTGTGCAGATGCGGAAAATAACCGGAGCCGAAATTAATGGCGTCCAGGGTCAGCAGAAAAGCAACCGTCTTTTCTTCTTGGCCGAGGTAATGACACCTGGGGTCAAGCTCGCTTGCGACGGCTGTCTGCACCGGCAGCGATGCGGCATAAGCAGGAATGTGATCGGTGTTAATGTGAACCCGGGTCGCGCTAGCGGCAACTTCCCTGCAGGCACTGCGAATCTGTTCAAATAGGTTCTTCACTTTTTTCATTTCCAATCAGCGTATCCAGCAATCCCATGCACACCTTGCGGCTTTGGCCGTCTTCATCCATTTTGGGGTTCCAGGTCGACATGGAAACCGCTGCTATTTGTCCCGTCCGGCTCAGGTGTTTCATAACCGTCTTCAATTCTGTGGCAGACGGACCTCCGGCAGCCAGGTAATTCATTGCCGAAGCTTCAGCCGGGTTTACAATATCCGTATCAATGTGAACGTAGACGGGACCACTCGGCAGCGTTGAGTCCAATATACTTTTGACATCCGGTAAATGAATAATACTTGCCGCTTCAATCAATTGTTTTTCCCCCGGATCGAGATCACGGGCATCTGTTAAAATCACACGATCTTCGGCCAGCGGCATGAGTTTCAGCACCTTTAGCATGGTTTGTTCGCCTCTGCCGACCAGCATGGCCAGCGGCATTCCGCCCAGAAAGCCGCTGGGGGTGGTTTCCCAAGTGTTAAAGTCGCCATGGGCATCAAACCATAGGAGGATCGGATCAAGTCCGGCGCGCTGCAGGCCGGCCAGCATACCGATGGTGGCACAGCAATCCCCGGCAATGCTGATTGGCCGCTTTCCGCTTAAAACGGATTGCTGGGTAAAATCGGCCAGGGGCTTGTGCAGGGCGGACAGGCGCTGCTGCATTTCGCCGTTGGGCAAATGCGGTTTGTTGATGAGCCAATCGGATGCCGCAAGGGATTCAAGGCCGGGCAGCGGTTCATCCAGAAAAAACGGCGTCAGGATCATCTGGTTTTGCATTTAATTTACCTTCCAATTTTCCAATGTGTTTTCAGCGGCCCGCCGGCGCCATAAACCGGATCCATACGCGGCAATGATACTCCGGCGATGTGGGCATCAGCCTGGGGCCTCTCACTTGTTTTACCGTAACACATATCGGGGCTCTGTCCCTGGGGGTATGCTCCGACCACTCTAAAATCGCTGCCGGCACCCAGGTTTTTGTGGGCCACACCGGCCGGAATAATAACCACATCACCGCGACGAACCGTTAGGGTAAGTCCATTCTCACCGCCCAGTTGAACTTCGGCGGAACCGCTGTAGATACCCAGAACTTCATGAGCTGTGGCGTGGTAATGATGAAATCCATAAATACCGTTGCGCCAGGAACCGTTCCAGCCGTTAGACTCAAACAGATTCTCCACCATCGCTGCCGGATTGCTTTGCGGCAGTGCCAGGGCTTTCTGATAGATCAGAAGCGGGAGGCTCTCATTGTTGGGGAAATAACCATCGTCTTTCAAACGCTGATCTATCACCTGGCCCGATCGAACCACGGCCTGCAATCGATCAGCCATATGGTTATCAGTTTCAAGACGATCCAATAAATTCATAACCGTTGCTCCTTTTCATCAAAGCCGGGTCTTACAAAAGCTCTGGCGTCGGGGAAGTCAGCTTCCGTTCGATTGCGAAGACGTTCAAGATGGGCAACAATGCCGAGAATTTTTTCTTCCTGATCCGGTAAAAATTTTAAAATCTCACCCCATGCGCTGATGGATCGATCTATTCCGATCAAGGCCACCTTGGTGGAACCATCCGAATCTTTGGGAAAATCATCCAGTTCTTCAAGCTTTTCATCCTGGATGCTGAGGTAGGCTCTTTTGAGTTTAACGTAAATCTGATGCTGGTACCATCGGATCACATCCACGCCATCTATCAGCGGCCTGGTATCTTTTCGAGGGGTAGAATGGGTTGAGTTCGGCGCTGATATTGCCTCAAAAGCGCCCCCGTCATCTTCATAAATATAAACATTGGCATCGAACCAGTCATTGGTCATAGAGATATATGATTTTGCCAGATGAGTTGTCATGTGGGCCACGGAATTTTCCACAAAACGTCTTCCCGCCTGTTCTTCTTCAATATCGATAGCGTCAAGGTCGATGCCTTTTTCGGCTGCCATTTCTTTTACCATCGTCAGGGTTTCATGGAGGGTCTCACCCAGTTTTTCCCAGAAAGCTTCATTGGTTACATCCGTCGATTGAAGATCACCGAATTTTTCTTCGCTCATTTCAAAATTCAAACAGCGAGACGTGAAGGGACATCGTTCACACCATCGATCACAATAATTGTAAATACCGGATATATGTTCTTGGTTCCCATCATTTTTATCGGATATATCATTTTTCATCGATATGAAATTCCCCCAAGCATTTTGTATGGATTTCTAATTTCTCAGCAAAAAATAAAAACATACCATAAACGAAATGATTTGCAAAAATAAAATAACTCAGACACAGGCAGGACAGGATAGCCGAACGGGTACGATGTCATTTCCTTCATGGATATCCGGCTTCAGGGAAACTTCTCGGGGGCAGGCATACAAGCCAAATGATACGGTCGATGAGGTCTTTTTTCATAGCATGATCGACGGCATAACGTATGTCGGCAGCGGAAAATCGTCAACGCTGATTGCCGCCGCATGGGTGATACCACCGCCAACCAGCACGGAGTCTAGACCGAAATCATGGGCGCCGCGAACGTCGGTAGCAAGCTGGTCACCGATCATGACCATATCTCTGGTACCGCTGCGCCGCAGTGCCTCCTTGAAGATGATGGCATGGGGTTTGCCGAGCCTGTCAAAATGCAAATTACCGCGTCCGGGATAACGCTGGTGAAGAGCGGCTTCGAGGATCAGGGCGATACTGCCGCCGGTAATGCCGAAACCCCGATCGGATTTAGGATAAATCAAATCGGGGTTGGGTAGCACCAGATGAACATTTTCGCCGTGATCGAGTTTGCGAATCAGCCCGGTCAAAATGGTATCCACCGTGTCAAGGAAAGGGAAGCCGGATTCGTCGCCAATGACCAGGACATCAAATGTATCCTCCGGGCACACCACCACACCTCCGGCCAATTCGACGTAACCGACACTGTCTTCAGGACCCAGCACAACGCAGTGTGAACCGGTCAGCCGGTTTTTGGCGAAGTAACCTTTTAGCAAAGCACCCGAGGTGATGATTTTGTCGGTTTCGATTGCCAGGCCCATGCTTTGAAACCGTGCAGCGGCAGTGGCCGGCAACCTGGAGGCGTCATTGGTCAGTATGTAATAGGGCTTTGAGGTTCGATTGAGCCTGGCGATCAGCTCGGCGGCTCCGGCAATTATTCCGGATGAATGAACCAGGACACCGTAGGCATCCAGCAGCAGCACCTCATAACGGTCGATCAGCATCTCAATGGTAATTTGCGGTAGTTTATCCATGATATCTGCCTTTTAATGATTGAATAATATAATGCCGCAAAATATAGGTTTCAGCTTTCTGATAAGAGCCAACTATCCTTCCGTGTTGTGAAGGGTCTCTTTTATAAAGAAAGCGGCTCCCAGAGACAGCAGGGCCCCGGCCAGGCAGATTAAAAACATGTGTCGAAAGCCTGCTGTCGTATACTGCCCCTGATCCAGGCTCTGAGCCGTCAGCACGGCGCCGATGAGGACCTGAAAGATTGCGCCGCCTGCGAATGGGAAAAGGTTAATCGCGCCGACCGCCGTTCCCGAAATGGCAATGGGGAAAAGCTCCTTGGCGACTGCGGCAATCACCGGGCCAATGGCGCCGCCGGAGAAAAAAAAGCAAAAAAACAGAACGTAAAGCGCAGGCAGGGTCATCGAGTCCACATAGAAGCCCATGATACCACTGACCACTATTAATATCACACTGCAGCCGATGAGAACCGGTTTTCGGCCGAAGCGGTTGGCGAACCAGCCCAATAACGGACTGCCGAAGATCAAGGCCAAGGCGAAGGTGGATAATACCCCACCGGCTGAGGTTTTGCTATAACCGTAAACCTGCATCAGATATGGCCCGCCCCACAATCCTCCGATGGCAAAAGATATGCCGATGACACAGAAAGACCAGATGGCCGGTGGCCAGAAACGACCCGAAGTGACGACCATCTTCATACCCCTCAGCAGACCAATCCTTTTTTGCGCTTCCTCGCGCTCCGAGCTGATTGGCGGTAAGCCCATCTCAGATGGCCGGTTGCGGACAAAGGCATATACGAGGGCGGCCATCAGCAGGGTAATTATCCCTACGGAGATAAAGGTCATTCTCCAACCGATGACATTGCTGACCCACGCCAGCGGCGCGCTGGAGGACAAAGCCCCGATGCCGCCCATGGACATGAAGGCACTGCCCATGATGATAAACTGGCGTGGGCTGAACCATTCAGACAGCAGTTTAAAGTTGCAGACGAAGACGGTGGAGACGCCGATACCGACGAGGATCCGTCCCAAGATGGCCACCGCTAAATTCGGGGCAAGGCCCATTACCACAGATCCGACAGCGGCCAGAATTAAGAAAACGGCTACGGTTTTTCGGGGACCCCATGAATCCGCCATGAGACCTGTGGGCAACTGCATGATGGCGTAGGCGTAGAAATATGCTGAACCCAGCACGCCCAGCAACGTCCCGGATATACCGAATGAGGACTGAATATCGAGGGCAATGACAGCCGGACACAGGCGATGAAAAAATACCAGGACGTAGCAAAGAAAAATGAGGAGGCAAATAAAGTATCGGTATGTTATGGTTGTATCTCCTTTCCCTAACCCGGACGAGCCGGAATTGAAAATTGAAGGTTGCAAATTGAATATTTGTGGATGTCGCTCTCCGAGGCGTAGGCTTCGCTTTGTCCTTTTAAAAAGCAGAGTATCGGTGTCAGGTTTCGGCTTGCCCTGGCCTCCGGCTCGTAGCCTACGCCTCGGAGAGTGCGATATGACGGATTCTCACTGTACGCTGCAAGAGATCCCAATATAGTCCTATCTTCTGGATTCATAAAAGAATGGTGCATGCAATTTTTTAAATCGATCTTTATAACAATCTCGCAAAAAGCCAAAACTTTTTAATCTCGATCTCAAATCCTATCGAAATTATTCAGTTGAAATATGATCGTCTCAAGTATATATAATATTTTACATATTATCAGAAAGTTATATCGG
>JBAVYC010000498.1:0-2910 GCA_049698595.1 Desulfobacterales bacterium
TCAATGGCCTGGGCGTCTATGTCGCTGGCGAAAATCTGAATATTAAAATGCTGCTTTAGCACCTCCATGGCTTCCGAAAATAAAATGGCCATGGAATAGGCCTCTTCACCGGTGGAACACCCCACACTCCAGATGCGGATCGAAGAATCAGGCCGTTTGTTCTTTATCAATGCCGGCAGCACCTGTTTCTTCAAAACTTCAAAGGCAGCGGGATCTCTGAAGAAATTGGTCACCCCGATGAGCATGTCTTTGAAAAGGATATCGATTTCCGGCGGTGTCTGTTGAAGGTATTTGACATAATCCGCTATCCTGTTGACCTGGTGGATGGCCATGCGCCGTTCGATCCGGCGGCGAATGGTCGTCTGTTTGTAGTGGGAGAGATCGTGGCCGGTCGCTGATCGAATCATGACGAATATTTTCTGGATATAATTTCCAAACTGGTCATCTGTGGCGATGATTTTCTTGGGGGGGCCGATATAGGGCGCCTTGACGTATCTTACAAGTTCCGCCGGTATTTTTTCCACGGGCAGAATGAAATCGACAATCCCGGTGGCGATGGCACTTCTGGGCATGCCGTCGTACTTGGCCGAATCCGGGTCCTGAACCATGGATAGGCCGCCTCCCCCCTTGACCGCCTTTAAACCCAGGGTGCCGTCGGTGGCGGTGCCCGACAGGATAACGCAGATCGCTTTTTCACCCATTTCCTCAGCCAGGGATCGGAAAAAGCAATCAATGGGCAGATTGATACTCCCGGTTTTTACCGGTTCCATTAGCTGGAGCGTGCCGTTTATGATCACCACATTCTTGTTCGGCGGGTTTAAATACACATGGTTTGGTTGAACCTTGATGCCGTCTTTTATCTCCAGGACCTCCATTTTGGTATCTTTTGCCAAAAGACTGCCCATAATACTTTTGTGCTTGGGGCTTAGATGCTGGATGATGACAAATCCAATACCGCTGTCAGGCGGCATATGCGAAAAGAATGCTTCCAGCGCCTCCAGTCCCCCGGCGGATGCACCCAGCCCGACGATGGGAAAGCTGCTGGTCTTTTTGGGAGGGCGAGCGCCTTTGGTCTTTTTGGCAGGCTCTTTCTTCACGGCAGTTTTCTTTTTTATCCCGGGCTTTTTCTTGGCAGCCCCTATGGTTTTTTTCTTCTCAACCATTTTGCATCTCCAATTCTATCTGGTGCACCTGCAATTCATGAATGAGACTGTGGATTTCCGACTTGGACAGTTGTGCGAACGCAAGACTATCAGATGGTCGCTTTTGCAACGCATTTTCTGCCCGCTGACGCAGTTCGCTGAATCGTTCTGATGCTGAGTTGTCCTTTGCCATTGACATAACTCTCCTACCGGAGCATTTCGTTTTTTTTTAGAGCCTTAGCTTAGTGGTGCATTCTTTGCATTTTATGAAAAAACTTATTTATCTTTTATGGTTCCGGCTTGTCCGGGTTAGGAATGTCTCAGTTGACATTGTTTTCAGGTGAAAACGTTATAGCTCAACGCCTCGAAGTTGTCAATTTATCCAGCATTCATGATTGCCGAGTGTGACAAATTCCGGAGCGGCAGCTAAAGTCCGGGAAGACGCCTTGATAT
Source organism: Desulfobacterales bacterium (assembly GCA_049698595.1). Lineage (GTDB taxonomy): Bacteria > Desulfobacterota > Desulfobacteria > Desulfobacterales > JAFDCJ01 > JAFDCJ01. Next base: position 1,596 of record JBAVYC010000498.1, read on the forward strand.
TCAGCAGCTTCGAGCAAGTTCTCGTAATTGGAATCCCATTTAGCGGAAATTACGGACTCTCAGAAGGTAATCCCATAAGCCTCCGCTCTAATCGCTGATCGATTTTATATAGCGTCAACGTCTGACGCCGGAGCAATATCGAATTTTACGCAAAGAAGGAACTGAACGTGCATTTACACGTCCGTTACATGGGGCAAAGATAAAGGGATTTACAAATAGTCTAATTTGAGATAGCATAATTAGAATAAAGTTTAATTGCTATCCAACGATAACGCCAAACCCTTCGTGAGAGGGGGACGGAAAGCCACGGATCTCAATGAGACAGCCGAGTTGCCTGGGTATTTAAAAAATAACCGGATTGCCTTGGTAAAAAGGGTGAGTCGGTTTTTTTTATGATTAAATACTGATGAAATAACTAAACAGGATTTATCAATTTGAACAAACTATTTCGACACGGATTAAAAAGGGACCGATGATGAGAATAGAATGTCCTGGTTGTCTTAAAGGATTTAATATTCCTGAGGAGAGATGTCCGCTGGACAGGGTTTTTGCCTTTCCGTGTCCGAATTGCAAGCAACGAATTAAACTTGATTTGCGGACCGAGTCAACGAATATAAGATCATCGTCGAAGCTCGAAACCGGGATCGACAATCATCAGGAAAAGGCGGCTGTAAAAAAGGAATATAAAAGTAAAGAATCAAACCGGCAAAATCTGGAAAAGAAGATTCTGCGAGACGTGAAAGACCTGCCTCCGATGCCTCAGGTGGTATTGAAAGCTCAGCAAATGATGGCGGATCCGGATTTGGACGTAAAGGGGGTTTCGAGCTTAATCGAAACCGACCAAGCGATCGCTGTTAAGGTTCTAAAGCTAGCCAACTCCGCATATTATGGGTTCAGTGGGAAGGTTTCCTCAATTCAAAATGCCTTTGTTGTTCTCGGCTATAAAACCCTGTGGCAAATTCTCTCAATAGCCAGTTTTTCAACTTTTATGGGCAAAAACCTACCCGGGTATGGTTTCGAATCAGAAGATTTTAAGCGGCATTCGCTTGCAGTTGCATTAAGTTCAAAAGTCATTGCCGAGAAGATCGATCCTAAACTGGCAAATGAGGCATATACAGCCGGCTTAATTCACGATATTGGTAAAATCATTCTTGATAAGTATATCATCGAAAAGATCGAAACGTTCAAAACGTTCCTAGAGAACGACCAAATGACATTCCTTAGCGCAGAAAAGCAGGTTATTGGATTTGATCATGCAGAAATTGCATTTGAAATATGCAAAAAATGGAATATCCCCAATGCCATGACCCAGGCC
>JBAVYC010000499.1:0-8016 GCA_049698595.1 Desulfobacterales bacterium
GGGTGATGTCAAAAAAGTAAGAACGGCCTGCCGGCAGTGCCATGGGGGATGTGGCGTCATTGCTCATGTCCAGGACGGCAAGGTCATTAAGGTTGAGGGCGATCCGAATTCGCCGATCAGCCATGGAACGCTGTGCAGCAAAGGATTATCGGTAACTCAGATGGCCTATCATCCGGACCGCATTCTGTATCCCATGCGTAACACCGACCATGGATGGGAACGGATCACCTGGGATGAAGCGCTGGATACGATTGTCGACAAGTTTAATGCCGTCATCGAGGAATATGGACCGGAATCCATTGTCATTGGTCAAGGTACCGGCAGAGATTACGAAAGTCATCTGTACCGGTTCGCCAATCAACTTGGAACCCCCAATGTGCTGACGGCCGGGCATATGTGTTATGTCTCAAGGGTGGCATCAACCCTGGTTACCGTCGGCAATCTCCCCATCTGTGATTATGAGGGCGGACCCCGGTGCATTGTTTTGTGGGGCTGCAACCCGCAATGGACCAATCCGGATGAATATAAGGGAGAGGGATTTTGGCGCGCCTACAAGAAAGGAGCCAAGCTGATTTGCATCGATCCACGCAAAGGATTCACGGCCAAGAAAGCTGATCTCTGGCTGCAACTGCGACCGGGTACGGACGCTGCTCTGGCTATGGGTTTTCATCATGTTATTCTGGAGGAAGAACTTTACGATCGTGAATTCACCGAAAACTATATCAACGGTTGGGAAGCTTTCAAGGAAAGGGTCAAAGACTATCCCCTGGATAAGGTGCAGGAGATAACCTGGGTGGACAAGGACCTTATTAGGAAGGCCGCTAGAATGTATGCCAAAACCAAACCGGCCTGCATCCACTGGGGTGTGCCAACCGAGCAGACTAACAACTGTGCCGATTGCACCCGTACGTTGACGGGGCTGATGGCAGCGACGGGCAATCTGGACCGACCCGGCGGCAATGTACTTTTTGTGAATCCACCGACGCGCACCGTGGCTGAGTTTTCCAGGCATAAGGATCTTTCCAAGGAACAAAGGGCCAAGAGGTTGGGCGGGGACCAGTATAAGCTGGGTGCCCGGGTGGCCCTAATAACCCCCAAGGTTGCCTGGGAGGCCATCCTCACCGGCAAACCCTATCCTTTAAAGGCCGGGTTACTTTGCGGTACCAATCCGGTCTCCACCCGTGCTAACGCAAAGGAAGTCTATGCCGCCCTTGATAAGCTCGAATTTCTGGCGGTCATTGATTTCTTTATGACTCCCACCGCAGAGCTGGCCGATATTTTTCTACCCGCTGGCACGTGGCTGGAACAGGATCATGTGGCCGACAACTGGAAGCGCCATGGTTTCGTATTGGCACGCCAGAAATGTGTCGAAATCGGCGAGGCCTGGCAGGATCACAAGATCTTCCAGGAACTGGGCAAAAAAATGGGCCAGGAATGGTGGGACACCGTCGACGATGCCCTCGACTACCTGCTCGAACCTGCCGGGCTGACCTGGGAAAAATTCAAAGAGGTCGGATATCTGCAGGGCGAAATGGTCTACCATAAATACAAGGAGCGCGGCTTTTCAACCCCCACCGGCAAGGTCGAGCTGTACTCAACCGTGCTCGAAAAATGGGGCTACGACCCACTTCCCAAATACACTGAGGTATTCGAAAGCCCTGTATCCAAACCGGAGCTGCTCGAAAAGTACCCCTACATTCTTAACGCCGGCCTGCGCACGCCGACCTTTTTTCACTCGGCCAACCGCATGATTCCCTGGCTGCGGGAGATCCGGCCTGATCCCATAGTGGAAATCCATCCGGATACCGCTGATAGGATCGGTGTGAGTGAAGGCGATTGGGTCTACCTCGAGTCACCGCGCGGTCGCTGCAAGGAGAAGGTAAAGCTGAACGATGGGATCAATCCGCAGGTCATCGTGGCAGAACATGGCTGGTGGTTCCCGGAGAAAGAAGGTCCAGGCCATGGTTGGGACGAGTCCAACATTAATATCCTGATGGATAACTCCCACGAGAGCATGGATCCTGCCATAGGGTCCACCAACCTGAGGACATGCCTGTGCAATGTCTACCCCGTGTGAGAGAGCGTAATGGACAGATCGACCTGGCACGATCCCAAGACCGGCCTTCAATGGCAATGCGAATCACCAGGTGAGATGAGCTGGCATGCAGCATGCGAATACGCCCACAGGCTCCATCTTGGCGGCAAAACGGATTGGCGCCTGCCGACTGTAAAAGAGCTGGAATCACTGCTTGATCGCCGTGTTTATCGCCCGGTGATGCGAAAGGGAATCCCCTTTCGCGACGAGTTGAGCTATTGGTCGCAAACAACTTTCGGGCCGGATAAGAACAATGCCTGGATCGTGATGTTTGATGGTGCCTATGTGCTCAGCTACTACAAAACTAATGAATATCATGTTCGCTGCGTCCGAGGATGAGTCATGCTTCGGTTTAAGATCCAAAGGAGGAAAAACGATGCCAAAATTTTCTTTAATGTTTTACAGGAAAAACTGCATGGGCTGCCATGCCTGTGAAGTGGCCTGCAAACAGGAACATGAATTAGGAGTCGGTCCACGCCTGGTGCGTGTGATTGAAAAATCTCCTGATTTTTACCCTGTCTACTGCCACCATTGCGCCAACGCCCCGTGCAAGGAAGCGTGCCCGGTAGATGCCATTTCAAAAGACGAACAGGGCTTGGTTCTGATAGATAAAGACCTATGTATCGGATGCAAAGAGTGTTTGGAGGCCTGCCCCTTCGGGGCCATGCAGTATAATGATGACCAGGAAACTGCGGTCAAGTGCGATCTCTGTGTTGAGCGGCTGAAAAACGAGCAGGCTCCGGCATGCTGCTCGGTCTGTCCCACCGGTTGCATATCGTGGGGCGAGACAAAATCTCTTTCTGACCGCCTTGTCCGGGAAGCCCTGCCGCAGAAGATGAAATAGGGTCATTTTTCGAGACCGTGTCATCTGATTCTAAAATGAAAGGGGCGCACTTGCTATGAATTCATCGCCTATTATTAACATCGCGAATGGTTTGATTTTTTTAGGTGTCCTGGGTTTGGCGGTTCAGGCACTCATCGGACTAAGCTTTTTCATCTCCAGTATATGGGAAAAGGAGAGGCGTGCAACCGTTTTTGCTGCGATGCAATTCGCCGGTATGGCGGCCTTTTTGATCATCTTCCTCGTCCTGGTCGGGTTTGGGTTCTTCCAAACCGCAGCCGGCCTGGTACTGCTTATCGTCGGCTATATCGTGGTTGTTTTGGCTGCCATTTTCATGGTGAAGAGAACTGCACCCAACCCGCGGGCATTGCAGGGGACGTCAGGATATATCCGCGCTAAGGTCAACCGTTTTGATGAAAGAATGCAGGTATTTGCCAGAAATCGAGCACTCCCACCGGGTTCGGAGCAGTACAATCAATTTTACACTGAACATCCGGAATTGGAAAAATACGACGCTGAACGGAGGGAGAAGGGCGGACCTTTGGGAAAAATCGGTCTTATCGATAGACCTTATGAAGGCCCCAATGTGGCGGCCACCCTGGCATCACTTTCCATCCCTTTCAATCTTTCCGCCCCCGAGATTGTCCGGCCCCATTCACACCCCTTGCTGAATGGTAAGCGCATGCATCTCAGCCCGGAGGAGGCGACCACCAGAATCAAAGGATATGCGACCAACATCGGCGCCGACCTGGTCGGCATTGCGGAGATAAATCCCCTCTGGATTTACTCCCACCGCGGTGAAATCTTTCACGAGAACTGGGAGGACTGGGGCCAGGAGGTCCCCATCGATCACAAATACGCCGTTGTCGTGGCCGAAGAGATGTCGGAGGAAATGATCGGTCCGGCCCCCCACACCCCCTCCGTCATGGAAAGCATGAAAAACTACGCCAAAGGCGCCTATATTTCCACCCAACTGGCGGCCTTTATTGCCAACCTCGGGAATGAAGCCACTGCCAACCACCTGCGTCATTACACGGCGATTCTTCCGCCACTGGCTGTCGATGCCGGACTGGGGGAAGTCGGCCGTCTCGGATATCTGATGACCAAAGAATTTGGCCCAAGGATACGGCTAAGTGCGGTGACAACCAACCTTCCGCTGATTCCCGATAAACCGATAGATATCGGCGTCGAAGATTTTTGTAAATTCTGTAAAAAATGTGCCGTTTGCTGCCCCTCACAATCCATACCGCAAGATGACGAACAAAAAGAATTTAACGGAACCTTAAAATGGAAATTAAATGACGAGACCTGTTTTGGATACTGGGCCAAAGCCGGCACAGACTGCTGCATATGCATGAAAGTCTGTCCCTGGAGCCATGCCAGGACGTTTCCCCACCGGCTGATCGTCTGGCTCATCGCCAGAAATAAATATACCAGACGGGTTTTTTCTGTGATGGACGATATTTTCTATGGACGCAATCCCAAACCCAATGTTGGGCCGAAATGGGCTGGTTTTAAGAGTTGGGAAATAAAGTAATTTCATGAATCAGCCTTGCGACCGAAGAAACGGATCGTGTTACATGCGGTTAAACCAAAAGTGTCGCTCAAATACTAAGGACCCCCTGAAAAAAAATGAAGGGTACTGATATGGCTACCTATTTTGAATCGGGCGTCGGAAAAGCGATTTTGTTTACAGACTCGGCCCATAGTGTTGAGCTGGGTCGTCTGGCTGCCACTGAAGCTCTTTCCCAAATTAAACGCTTTCAACCGTCTCTTGCGCTGGCATTTATCTCTCCGGAATTGGAGATTGACAGGGTAACCGAAGGCCTTATCGATGTTTTGGGCGACTGTCCTCTGATCGGCACGAGCACGGCCGGCGAAATCGCAGGTGGTTACATCAGATGCGGCGTTGTGGTGGCCGTCCTTGCCTCCCCTCATCTGAGTGCTCGCGTGGGCATGGGCAATGGTGTCGGTCAGGATTTTCAATCAGCAGTAAATCAAGCCTTATCGAAAGCGGGCATCAACCAGTATTTTAATTATAATCATCCTCAACACCAGATGCTGCATATGTCTGCCGCCGGAACTCCCTGGATTTCGCCTGTTCTTCTGATCGTCTTTTCGCCGGGGTCAACAAAGTCACAGTTTTCTTTAAGCCACGACATTCACTCAGCCTTGCGAAAATCCTCCGCCAATCGCATTCCCATATTCGGGGGAAGCTCAGGAGATTACTTTCAATACGATTCAAATTATCAAATAGTGAACAACCGTGTCTCAAGCGATGCGATCGCTTTGGCATTTATCGAAACTGAAATACTTTTCGGCCTTGGCATGTCACACGGCTTTTTCCCAACCAAAAAACGGGCTCTCGTCACGCGCGCTTCGGGACACCTTGTGCACGAGTTTGACAGTCAGCCGGCGGCAGAGGTGTATGCCGACATGCTGGGAATTCCGGTGGCCCGAATCCGGGAGAGTCTCCCGGCACCGCCTTCTCCCTTTAATACATTTCCCTTTGGATCAATCGACGTGTACGGCAATTCACTGCTACATGTTCCCGAGCGGATCTTTGATGACGGCTCCATTCAGTTTCCCCATTTGATCAGCACCGATATCGTTATGACACTGATGCGGCCCAACGCAAATGAGGTTGTCAGGGCCGGCGTATCCGCTTATGAGAAAGCCATTCGCCATGGCGGAATAAAAAAGCCCGCCTCGGTTCTGATGATTTCCTGCGCATTGAGATTGATTGGCGAGGGGAATCAGGAAGAGATCAAATTGCTGCGTGAAAAAGTGGATTTGCCGATCTGCGGTTTTTACACTTACGGAGAAAAGGGGATGCTGGACGATGGTCTTCCAGTTTACAACAACCAGTCCGTTTCCACGCTGGTTTTCTCAGATGAACTCAATCCCGTTGCATCCCTGATTCATAAAGGTAAAAAGGTCTATCAGGAATTTACCTCACAGCTCGACAGCAAGGTCGCCCAAATAAAATCAATCAACAGGATTAACCAGATCATTCAGGATGGCAGCGATGTGGGGCGTTTACTCACAGCCCTGACTGCTGAGTTTTCCACGCTTTTCCCCTGGGCCCTGGGCGGCTTTTACTTATCGGCCGATGATCCCGAAACATACGCTATGGCCAGCGTGCAGGATTTTGATCAGTTTCCTGATAAGATCCCGGTCAAGGCCGAAAAATCGGACTTTTTATTCATTAATCTGGACAGCCACGGTAAGCGCTTTGGCGTCATGGCTCTGAAACACAAAGTGGGTGCTCCAGCTCCCCAAGAAGAAGATACCGTCCTGGCGGAAACGATCGGTAAATTGACCGCAAGCGGTCTTCATCGAATAGAATTGGATGGGCGCCTGGATGTCAAATTGCAGCAGTTGGAAATTTTAAACCAACTCGGACATGAATTGTCAAAATCCATCAGCACCAGTTCACAATCTCAAAATATTGTCAAACATATCCGACGTATCCTTAATTTGTCCTTTGCCAGCTTGTGGCTTGTCGATAGAACCCATCAACTGCTTGTTAAAGAGGCCATCGATGGGAATGAGAATTTTGATGTCGGTGAAGTCGAAAAACAAAATGATGAGCGCCTGGCAAAATGGCAAATAGACCATCAACAACCTCTCTATTTTACAAGTGATAGCGGGAATCTGAGATCCATTAAACTGGTCGCTCCGTTTCCCTTTAGTTTTGTTTCATTGCCGATCATTGTAAAAAGTGAAGTAAGGGGGATTCTTAATCTATATTCCAAACAGCAGTATAAATGGTCATTGCAAAACGAACGCATTTTCGAGAATATGGAGTTCCTGCAAAGCATCGCGATTCAGGTTGCCATATTCATCGAAAACCGGTCTCTACACAAGCATGCGACGTTCTACCGGGAAATCCATCACAGGGTCAAGAACAACCTACAAAATATTGCCAGCCTCCTGCGCATGCAGCTGCGTCGTTTAGATCGCGTTCCGGCCGAACAGGCATTAACCGACAGTATTGCCAGAATCATGAGTATTGCCCTGGTTCATGACACCCTTTCCCAGGGGGAAATTGGGGTGGTTGATCTTGGGCGGCTGGTGGGCAGCATCAGCAAATTCTCCGAATCCGAAACCACCCAGAGGCCGATCATCACGCTTGATGTTTCAGGGCCTCCGATTATGATTCCCTCCAGAGAGGCCACATCCCTTGCTTTAGTGATCAACGAACTCGTGCAAAATGCGGTTCAGCACGGTTTTAAAGAAAAAAATAAAGGCAGACTCTTAATTCGAGTCGAGCAAAAAAATGGTGATGTATCCGTCCTTGTTCTCGATGACGGACCCGGGTTGCCGGAAAATTTCGATCCCATGCTGGATGGGAACCTGGGTCTGACCATCGTTAGAACTCTGGTTAAAGATGAACTTAAGGGTCAATTTGAAATTAACTGTTCGAGCGGGACCTGTGCCAGAATAACATTTCCGTCGCCACAGAGCTATTACCCAATTGAAAGGTAGATCATGAGTTACCGTATCCTGATTGCAGATGATGAGCCCATCATTCGTACCGATCTGAAAGAATTGCTGGAAGAATTAGGTTATCAGGTGGTGGCCGTGGCCGGAGATGGTCTCGAAGCGCTTGATCTGATTGAAAAGGTCAAACCGGATGTGGTTATCCTGGACATCAAAATGCCTAAATTGGATGGTATCCGTGTTGCCGATAAAATATCGGATCGATTTCCCGTTATAATTTTAACGGCTTATACGGAACGGCATTTGATTGAAAAAGCACGGGACTCCGGGGTGATGGCCTATCTGTCTAAACCCTTTCGTGAAAGTGATCTCTCTCCGGGCATCGAGCTGGCGGTGACCCAATTTTTAAAAACGTCTAAATTAACAGAACATGTGTCCAGGCTGACAGCGCAGCTAGAGACTCGCAAACTGATTGAAAAAGCAAAAGGCCTGTTGATGGCGGATGAGGGTCTTACTGAAGCCCAGGCTTACCGGAAACTGCAAAAAACCAGCATGCAAAAGAACAAATCCTTGAAAGAGGTTGCTGAGGCCGTCATTCTGATGCTGGAGTGATTTTTGGCCGTTCATTTTTTTT
>JBAVYC010000500.1:0-8383 GCA_049698595.1 Desulfobacterales bacterium
TATTTCAATAATGCGCTTGGAAATCATAAATCTCAAATCTTCTTTTTGCTGAATCAGATCATCACTTTCATCTTTATTGATACCCAAAATCAGTAAATATGCCTGATCCAGCAATTCGATTGCTTTATTAAGTTCACCGCGTTGCCAATAATTCTGAGATAGTTGACAAAGCGTGAGGGCTTGCTCCATCATCTGCTGGGCGACTTGTTCTGAATCAATCGCTCCTTCATCGGATAAGATTTCTTCGTTCTGGAAATCATCGTAACTATTGATCTTATTTGGTCTTCCAAAGATTGCTTCTTCAATTGCCAAAGGATAATTAGCCTTGTAGTCTATCCGTGTAATAGTTGACCGCCCGAAGAAATTCGTATTATTGGAAAATTTTTTCTGGGTATCGAAGTCAGCGTACCCCGCTGTGGATAGAATGAAAATACCTCCATACACTAGAAATAAAATCTTTTTTGGGAGTATTTCGCTTAAAATAATTTTCATATAATTTCTTAGATAACACATATCCCAGCTCCTAAGTTAAAGTAATCAATAGGTTTCACGGACTTAACAGCATAAATTCAAACATGTACTGACTAATTCAATGTTTGTGCCAAAGATCAACTCTTAATTAATTGTATTTATTTAGCTGATTTTATATGGTATTTTTGATTTTAATAGAAATCGACTAAGAAATGCTTTAGGGAAAATTAGGAGAAATATTTCCTAGTATAATAAAAAAAACTGAAATTAGGTTCCCATTATTGGCCCGACAGCGGGATTTTTCCCGGAACCACTTTTTGTCCGCGGTGTCGATGTCGGCGGACGAGTGGTAAAGAACGGGGAGCTGTTATTACAATTGCCGACAGAAAAAAACGCTGGGGGGATGCTACTCAAAAAATCTGCTTACAGAGGAGTTTAATTAATGGAATTTTTCTTTAAACCCCGAGGAATTGCCGTTGTGGGTGCGACCCCCGCCCAGGGAAAGGGCGGCCATGTCATTATTAACAATCTTAACAGAGGATATACAGGGGCAATTTATCCCGTAAATCCCCGTTACGAAGTCATTGAGGAACTTCCCTGCTATCCTTCGATTCTGGATGTCCCGGATCCGATCGACCTTGCCATCGTTTTTGTTTCCGCTCAGTTGGTCCCCGCGGTCATCGATGCCTGCGCAAGGCGGAAAATCCCCGGTGTCATGATTCAATCAGCCGGATTTGCAGAAACCGGTGGTCAGGGCAAGGCAATTCAAGATGAGGTAAAACGGATAGCCGATCTGTCCGGGATCCGGGTGTGGGGGCCGAACTGTATGGGGCTCGTCGACGCTCCAAGTCGGTTCATTTTTTCAACGGTCACCCCCACGATTTGGGATACCCATCTGGTGCCGGGCGGTGTTTCCCTGATTGTTCAGAGTGGAATGCTCTCCGGAGCTTTTCTTATTGACATCATTTCACACGGGACGATGGGGGTAAATAAAGTATGCTCCATCGGCAATAAAATGGATGTGAATGAAAACGATCTTATCGAATATCTCATGCAAGATTCAGGAACAAAGGCCATTGGGTTATATCTTGAATCCTTTGCCGACGGCCGTCGATTTATTGATTTGTGCCGTCGATCACCCAAACCGATTGTGGTTTTGAACGGTGGCAAGACAGCCAAGGGCGCGCAGGCGGCCATGAGTCACACGGCCAGTCTTTCGGGTAACGGTGCGGTTACAGCAGGTGCGCTGGCACAGGTTGGCGTTTTCGAAGCAAGGGCCTTCTATCAGCTCATGGATTTCTGTCGAACGCTTTCCATGTATCCCAAGATCCGTCCTGAAAGTCAAAACCGTATTGCCATCCTTACCTACAGCGGCGGGGCGGGTATCGTTTCAACCGACATCATGGATGGCTACGGTCTTGTGCCGGCAGAGCTAACAGATCCAACCGTTGAAAGGTTAAGATCTGTTTTTCCGGAATGGATGCCACCGTCAAACCCCGTAGATTTGTGGCCGGGAGCAATTTTAAACGGGCCCAGAAAGGCTTTCGGAACAGCCATGGAGGCAGTCGCCGCCGATCCTAATGTGGATGCCGTTTTCGTACATTGCTTTGTCGGCGGGTTCGAACTCGAACCGGATCTTCCTTACCTGTCGGAAGTTGCACGCCGGGCGGACAAGCCGTTGATATGTTGGATTTCGGGAGAACGGGAACAAGTATACGCCTTTCAACACGAAGCTGAACAATTATCGGTTCCGGTATTTCGAGAACTGCTTCGGGGTGTGGAATGCCTGTCGCTTCTTTTCCGTCCCGACGGGTCTAAGGCCGCCATGCAACCTAAACTTTCAAGGCCAACGGCAGATATCAAGATGTCCGAAGCGTCGTCTAAAATACTTGAATCAGAAAATGGAGACATAGACGAGTACCATTCAAAGCAAATTCTTTCAGAGGCGGGAATTCCGGTTGTGGAAGAACAATTGGTTTCTTCAATAGAAGAAGCAAAGGCGGCGGCCCTGCATTTCGGTTTTCCGGTGGTGGTAAAAGGCCTTATGAAAGGGGCGAGTCACAAAACCGAGTTAGGGCTGGTACACCTCGGAATCGATTCAACCGCCGGGATTGAATTGTCATTCGATCGATTGCAAGCGGCAATGAATGGCAAGGGCAACGTATTGGTCCAAAAGCTAATTAAAGGCAAGCTAGAAATGATGGCGGGTTTTATCCGTGATCCTCAATTCGGACCCTGCATCATGTGCAGTATAGGAGGCATTCTGGCCGAGGCCATCAACGATACGGTTTTCGGCGTCGCTCCGATAACGTTTTCAGAAGCATTGGATATGATCGGCAGGCTAAAATCCCAAAAACTACTCAACGGATTCAGAGGCTTCGCGCCTGTCGACAGGGAGGCATTTGCCCGGATACTGGTAGGTCTGGGCGAGCTGGGCTATAGCCATCCGCGAATTCAAGAGATAGATATCAACCCCTTTGTCATCAATAATGGCTCACCTGTGGCTGTGGACGGACTGGTTGTTTTAGACGATTGAGTTGAAACGCTGACATTCAACAGATTTCGGAAAAATCGGATAAAAAAAGCGGACGATAGCTGTAAGAGAACAAATCGAGTTGCTAATTGAAGAAACAATTTCATCGAATCCAGGAACAAATCGACAATTTGCCAAATTGAAAGATCTGACCGTGTATTCTTTTTATTTTCATCACCTATTTTACAAGTTCGATTTCCTCAGCATCCGAATTCTGGATTTCATTTGATATTGAAATCAGGTAAGCTATAGCTCCAAATAAGCAAGATATCCCCGCTATTCCAGCAATAATCAATAATATCGTATCGATGATTTAGCCCTCCTAATAATTCCCGACTTCAAAAAACCCATTTTTTTGGCGTCTGGGAAATTCTATCACTTCTTATTTAATATATTATGGGAAAGCAATAATCGCGCCAAATCAGATATTATTAATGAGATATATTAAATTTGTTTTATATCGATTAGTTATATTCTGGATAACAAATGATGGCTATGGATCATTGTGGAAATAAGTGATTAAAATTATAGAATTTATTTCGCAATCAGAAATAATTGCGTCGATTAGAATGTGAAACAAAGAAACCCAATTCCCTGGATAACGACCCGATTCTATGCTATATCTGGCCGCCGACCGGGGTTTCCGTCCGGAAGTAATTTTAAAGCCCCCTTAGGATTTCAGATTGCAAATGCACAGGACCGAACCATTCATGCCCGCAAAGAAGCCACCGACATCGCAAAAGAGGTCACGCAGAGGGAAACGCCCCACCACAGAATTGGATGCCATCGAGGTGCGCGGCGCCAGGGAGCACAATCTCAAATCCATCGATGTCACCCTGCCCAAAAAAAAACTGGTGGTCATCACCGGCGTCTCCGGATCGGGCAAATCGAGCCTGGCCTTCGACACCATTTTCGCCGAAGGGCAACGGCGGTATGTGGAATCGCTGTCCGCCTATGCCCGCCAGTTCATCGGGCAGATGGAGAAGCCCAAATACGATACTATTCGCGGGTTGTCGCCCACCATCGCCATCGAGCAGAAAACCGCCAGCAAGAATCCCCGCTCCACGGTGGGCACCATCACCGAGGTGTATGACTATTTACGGGTATTGTTCGCACGCATCGGCGAGCAATTCTGCATCGGCTGCGGCCAGCGGGTGGGCCACGGCAATGCCCAGGAAATGGTGGATCAGATCGCAGGCTTTACGCCCAATGCCAAGATCCTGCTGCTGGCCCCTATAGTGGAAAACCGCAAAGGCGAGCATCGCGACCGGCTCAAGGCCCTGATCAAAGAGGGCTACGCCCGGGTGCGCATCGACGGCGTCGTCCAGGCCATCGAGGATGTGCAGCGCCTGGCCAAACACAAAAAGCACACCATCGAGGTGGTCGTGGACCGACTGATCATCAGCAAGGCAAAGTCCTTTCGCAAACGCCTTAACGATTCGGTCGAGACCACCCTGAAGTTGGGCCAGGGCCGATTAATCGTCCATATCCTTGGAGGCCAAGAGCTGCTGATGAGCGAGGCCCGCACTTGCTGCGGCATAGCCTATCCCGAATTGCAACCCGCGCTTTTTTCATTCAACTCACCCCTGGGCATGTGTCCGGAATGTAACGGCATCGGTAGTCAGTTGAGTATGGATATCGACAAGCTGATACCGGATAAAAATCTCACTATCCGCCAGGGTGCCATCATCCCGTGGCGCAACTATTTCAACAAGAACAGGGACCATAACGGCTCCTGGGGCGGCCGCCAGCTATTGGCCATGGAGGCGCAATGGGGCATCGATTTCGACACCCCCTGGAAACGGCTGCCCAAAAAGCAGCAGCGGATCCTGCTACGGGGATCCAACGGTCGGGAAATGGTCGTCGATTGGGACTCGGAAAAAATCCAGGGAAAGGTGACCCTGGCGTGGGAGGGGCTGTTGAACACCATGATGCGCCGCTACCGCCAAACCCAGTCCGAACACCAGAAGAAGTACTATGCCGGCTTCATGTCTTCCCAACCCTGCCGACAATGCAACGGCCGCCGGCTCAAACCTGAAGTCCTGCACGTGCGCATCGCCGACCAGTCGATTATCGATGTCACCGACATGACGATTCACCAGGCCCACGACTTTCTGGTCCGGTTAAGCCTGGACGGCAATCGCAAATTGATTGCCGCAGAGTTGATCAAGGAAATCGTCAGCCGCCTGGGTTTTCTGATCAACGTCGGCCTCGACTACCTGACCCTCTCCAGAAAGGGTCCCACCCTCTCCGGCGGCGAATCCCAGCGTATCCGCCTGGCCTCCCAGGTGGGTTCCGAACTCACCGGCGTGTTGTACATCCTGGATGAACCCTCCATCGGGCTGCACCAGCGCGACAACATTAAACTTTTGAAAACCTTGTGCCATCTGCGCGATATCGGCAACTCCCTGATCGTGATCGAACACGACCGCGAAACCATGGCCTCATCGGACTGGATCGTGGACATGGGGCCCGGCGCCGGCCTGCTGGGCGGACAAATCGTCAGCCAGGGCACCTTCCGGCAGATCCGCCGCGACAAGCACTCCCCCACCGGCCGTTATCTCAGTGGCAAGGCCGCCATCGAAACCCCCGGGAAACGCAGCACCCCGCGCAGTGCCGGCAACCGTTGGATCGTCGTTCGAAAGGCCGCCGAAAACAACTTGGCCCAGATCGATGTTCGAATTCCCTTAGGGCTGCTGGTGGCAGTTACCGGGGTTTCCGGGGCGGGCAAGTCCACCCTGATCAATCAAATCCTCTACCCGGCCCTGGCCCGCCGGCTGCACAACACCCTCTTGGAAGTCGGCTGCCACGGCCGTATCGAGGGCCTCTCCCATCTTGACAAAGTGATCAACATCGATCAGAAGGCCATCGGACGCACCCCCCGCAGCAACCCGGCCACCTACACCAAGGTCTTCGATCACATCCGGGACCTGTTTGCCCTGCTGCCCGAATCCAATATGCGCGGCTACCGCAAGGGCCGTTTCTCCTTTAACGTCAAAGGCGGCCGCTGCGAGGCCTGTCACGGAGACGGCCATATCAGGGTGGAGATGCATTTTTTAGCCGATGTCTTCGTGCCCTGCGAAGCATGCCGGGGACGGCGATTTAACGACGCCACCCTCGAAGTGATCTTCAAGGGCCACGCCATCGCCGATGTGCTTGATCTCTCCGTTCGCCAGGCCCGCGAGCTGTTCGCCAATCACCGCAAAATCCGCAATATTCTTGACACCCTCATGGATGTGGGCCTGGGCTATATCAAACTCGGCCAGTCGGCCACCACCCTCTCAGGTGGCGAAGCCCAGCGCATCAAACTGGCACGCGAGTTGGCCAAAACCGGCACCGGCCGCACCCTCTACATTCTGGACGAACCCACCACCGGTCTTCACTTCCAGGATATCCAAATGCTTCTGGCCGTGCTTCAGCGCCTGAAAAAAGCCGGCAACACCGTCATCGTCATCGAACACAACCTGGACGTGATCAAAACCGCCGACTGGATCATCGACCTGGGCCCCGAAGGCGGCCACGGTGGCGGCCGGATCGTCGCCCAGGGTACTCCCGAAAATTTAGCGAAAAACTCTGATAGCTATACCGGTCAATACCTGAAGGAAGTCCTGCCGGAATGAAAAATTTTTGCCCTAATTCCATGGGAATAAAAAATGTGCCGCCGGGTAAATCCCCTGTAAATACCACAACCATGTTCTTTTCACGTTCCACGAAAATAAACTGGCTTTTATAACCAACGGCCGAATAATTGCCGTCGTTTTTCATCCACCAGTGATATCCGTATTGATCACCTGGATTGGCGTCGATATGCCCGCGGGTCGAGGCCTCAACCCATGGGCCCGGTACAATTTGCTTTTGACCCCACTTTCCTTTATTCAGGTAAAGCCATCCTATTTTGGCCATGTCATCTTGCATTTATCCTCTTTGAAGACATTGGCATATTTCATAACTCCGCGTATCTCCTGAATATCATGTCAAAACACAACGATTGAGACGCCCTCACCCGCAATTAGAATAAGTACAATACCCATCAACCATATTTTAAACCTACCCATTCCCCCCCTTCTTATTTCCCCGCTAATGATTAAGTCCTTTTATTAGCAGATAGAACTCAAAAAAACTTCCATAGCAGTTAATTGGGAATAAGCAAATCGCTATGACAATTTGCCATTATGTGAAAATGCGCAATTATTCATATATGTTATGGATATCTTAAAGAATTAAAGCCTTATGGGAGCTGAGATACATACGGAAGTAGAGATCAACGCCAAGTCTGAGCAGCGCCGCCACTATAATTAGCGCTACGCTGACACACCCGGGAAAACGCAATGATCTCGGCGTTTGCCCTATGCCTTTGTTCGGCTAAGTCGAATCGAATATTCAATTTCTCAGAGTTTTGTTGTTAGCTCATATAAATTACGGAGATATTCAAAAGTGCCTTCCGAGCCCTCCGTCGGCGCCCAGGAGGCAAAATCTTTATCGGAGATTTGTTCATAAGGGCCAGGCTTGACTTCAAATAATACCGTGTCCGCAACAACGGCAAAAAACGTATGAAAAATACCAGGTTCAATATCAACCCCAATATTGAATGATTGCGACGAAAGCCGGCAAAAGTTTTCTATTTCTCCGGTGTGGTTGAACTCTACGAATATGATTGCGCCTTTAAGAACTATGATAGATTCTGCTTTTGGAGGGTCAAGATGCCTGTGGGGTTGGACATAGCTATTGGGCTGGAGCGTATTTAGCATTCTATGAAGGTTGTCAGATGGCAATTTATGAAACGGTAATATTATCCGTTTTCTGGGACTAATTTTCGATGAATCAATGGCTTTTTGAATTAAATCGTTGTTAATTATTATCACATCATCCGAGGGAGGCTTCAACGCACGAGGATAATCAGTGTCAGGGTTCATAGCTATCTTTGCCACCTTTTAAGCGTATAAACTTCTTGCTGCCTAAAGTACTTTCTATGACTGAAACATTTGCGATTGCTTGCAATTATTAAAAATATACTACGATTTCAGATAGTAAAACGATGTCACCACGTTTTTCACATACTATATCTGGTTTGGGGTCCCAATAAAATCATTTTATCCCATCAAATTCACTTTTCTAATGAAATCACTTATTGTCGGATTTTTCGGTGTCTTTAGTGTTTAATACCCGGGTACTTTTTGCCTAGAACTTTTCTGTTGTTGACGGCAGCGTTTCTTTTTTTTGCCGTCCAATTGTGGACCTGTTTAAGCGCCTGGGAAGGCGAGTGCGTCCGGCTGGTTTGCCCGCTAACCTCGATGGTCTTTGACCTGGCCTCGGCAAAAACAGCCCGGCCGATGGGCGTGCGCATAATGACGGTCGTCCAGCCGTCTTGCGCACCCACAC
>JBAVYC010000501.1:0-1934 GCA_049698595.1 Desulfobacterales bacterium
GCTCCGCAACGAGCATACAATGCGTTGCGCACTTTTAGAACCTACGGTTTCTGTACTGCACAGAATGAAACGTACGATATCACTCGGGTGTAGGTCGTTTAGTACGATAGGTCCAGTACCAAACTGATCAGAGAGAAATTTTCTTGCTATCGGCAGATATGAGTCTATCGTTATTTGTTCAAGGCCACGTTCTTGTGCGAGATATTTCGCGAAGTCGCATTCGATGCGCCTACGGTTGCTGTCATCATCAAACCGGACGGCGTCTGGAACAACACCGGTCTTACGCAAGTGTTTGAGCAAATCTTGTAAAGTTGGCGGCTCGATCTTAAATATCGACCCCCTGCGTCCTCTGAACAATAGAAATTCGCTAAGGGTTATTTCATCCAAATCTGCGACGCTAAAACCCTGTTGATCTAACCAACGGCTAAAGTCAGCTGCTATTGTAATTTTATATTTGGCCGTGCTCTTTTTGTAACCTTGCACCTCAAGAATCTGGGCAAAACTGTCGATGTGCGCACCCAATGGGCCAAAATGCAGACGTTTCAATACCTCCGGGTTAGAAAAAAAGTGATCAATCATGTCTGTCTCCTCCTTGTTGGGGTTAGTGGGCTATTAAGGAAAAGACAGCAGAATTATGCCGAGTAATCAAGCATCGATTTATGATGGGAACCAAGAAAGGTGGGGATCTCTATCAAAGACTTGCAAGCAACTCGGCATAATCCGGAACTCGGCATAATGGCGCAGGCTGTGTGGGATCGGCTTGCCGAAAGTGATGTTGCCGATGATTTGTTTCGACTGGCTGAGCCCCACATCTTTGACCGCCCGATGGAAGATGTTGCGGATATGATAGTCTTTAATTGGCCCAAGTCTCTT
The DNA here is from genome assembly GCA_049698595.1 of Desulfobacterales bacterium. Lineage (GTDB taxonomy): Bacteria > Desulfobacterota > Desulfobacteria > Desulfobacterales > JAFDCJ01 > JAFDCJ01. The sequence goes on from JBAVYC010000501.1 coordinate 874, forward strand.
TCCGGCCAGCAGGAACGGATTTTGATCTTCAGGGCACAAAACCTGGCGGGTGGTGAGGTAATTTTCGATTTGAGCTAGTACGGCTTTGGGTACTGGGATCAGGCGATCTTTTCTAAATTTTGTTTTTTCGATATAAACACTGCCCTCATCGGCATGGTAGTGATCTCGCCGGAGCCGCAAAGGTTCATTGATCCGCATGCCGCAACGCGCAAGTATCACGATAGTCAGATTGATTGCCATGTCAAATAATAAATGCTTTTCAGATTTTCTGATAGTTTTACACACCGCCTTTAGCAGCAGATCGGTTTGCGCAGGTGAGAAGACAAAGGGGACAAAGTAGCGCTCAGGCAATGGCGGGATATCCTTGAGCGGGTTATCTTCACAGATGTTGTTTCGCACTAGAAATTGAAAGAAGCTACGGATACCCGACAGGATCGTGTTGACCGTATTGGGGTGATCGCTGATCTCGGCCCTTAGCTGCAGAAAAAAGGCCGGCTGAAGCTGATGCCAACTGGCATTTTGCTCTATCAGGTAGCGATCAAAAGCCAACAGAGACGGTTTGATGCCTTTTTTGGCATAGCCCAACGCCTGGCGATAGGACACATATTGTTTCAGTTGCGGGGCCAAAAAACTTTCAAAATGTTTCATCAAAAAGCACCTTTCGCATCAGTTTGAGGTGCACATGCAAGTAGAGTTTGGTGGATTCGATTTTATCGTGTCCGAGCATCTCTTTTATTTCAAAGATTGAACTGCCGGCCTCAAGCAGATTTTGGGCGTAGGTGTGCCGTAACCAATAGGCCGTTGAACTCAGTCCGGCCTTTCTCATCGCTTTGGTGATATGATATCCCACCCCATTGGCACTCATGGGTCGGAAGGCAGGATGCAAGGTTAAAAAAACGGTGCGGTGCTCGCTATCGGGTCTGGCCCCGATCACGTATGCCGCAACGGCCTTGACGGTATGTTCGGGCATGGGAAGTTCAACAGGGTTAGTGCCTTTTCGCTCGGTAACCTTTAATTGCTGTGTGCTAAAGCTTATATCGTCGTGGCTGATTTGGCTGATC
>JBAVYC010000502.1:0-4908 GCA_049698595.1 Desulfobacterales bacterium
CAAAAGAGCACTGTCGTATTGCGGTTTCATATTCCTCGAGTATTGCTGCAGCGACATTGGACCAGCTGTATGCCTGGACGGATTTATGAATCTCGTCGGCCGGCGGCGTAGAATTGGTGATAATCGACTGAATCCCAGCGGCCAGAGATTGGGGTAAGGAATCGCTGACAACCCGTCCTGCCTGACTTTGCTTAATAAGACTTTCCATAGCGCCCACAGGGGTGGAAACCACCGGCCGACCGCAGGCCAAAGCTTCCAAGGCGACCAGACCGAAGCTTTCGTAATGGGATGCCATCACCAAAACATCCGCCGAACTATAGTACAGCGGCAAATGTTTCTGCTCAATTCGTCCCGCAAATATTACCTTATCTTCAATGCCTAAATTTACGGTCTTTTGCCTCAGGAATTGTGACTCGGGTGATTCATCACCATCGCCGCCGACGATGATCAATCGAAGTCGTCTATGGTCGCGAAGATGGATCATTGCCTCCAGAAGCCGGTCTATGCCTTTTAAAGGCTCGAACCGACCGACATAAAGCAGGATAATATCACGCTGGTCAAAACCCAATTGTCGGCGGGTCGCCTTTTTTTCCTGAGGATAGAAAAGATCCAGGTTGACGCCGCACGGCACGACACCGATCTTTTCTCGGCTTATACCATAGTAACGCACCAGGTTGTCCTTCTCCCGGTCGGTTGGGGCCAAAATGCGGTGGCAGGTTTTTACGAGTTCCTTTTCGGCGGCGATGCGAAGATCGGGCTCCGGCAGACCCACCCCCGTTCGGTTTTTGACTTCACCGAGGGTATGCAGCATGACGAAATGTGGACAATCCCAAAGCTTCTGGGCCAAATTTCCCAATCGCCCGGACAGCCAGTAATGACTGTGGATAAGATCGTACTCGATGCCTTCATGGGATCTGAAATTTTCCATCGATTTAAGAAAATCGGGTAAATACGGGTAAAACGCCAGTCTGGAGAGGTTGCCATTGTTCGGAATGCCGAGATGAATCAATCGCACCTTCTTAGATAGATCGATGACGGGTCGATCTCGGCCCTCTTGGAGACGGGTGTAAATATCAACCCGATGACCGCGTTTGCCAAGCTCACGGGAAAGTTCCCGGATATAAACGCTCATACCGCCGGTGTCATTCGTTCCCAAATCTCCGATGGGATTGGAATGGATGCTGAGCATTGCAATTCTTAACTGTTTCTTATCCACCGATGTTTCCTCGCTTTCTTGATCCACGTCAAATTGATATCACGATAACTCGATCAGGCATCGGTATAGCTGAACAGGTTGGCCCCCCAAACGCCTCTTATACACTTCCGCGCCTTTCAGAAAATCGTAGGTTTTTTTGCCGGATTGAATACTTTCCTTGATACTGAGCACTTTACCGAGCAATCCCACGCTCAACGAACTGAAGTCATTGTCATAACCGTTATTGTAAAGATACATGGTCGAGCGATAATCAAAACACATGGTCGCGGAGACGGCGCTGTCGTCAAGGTTTAGAATGAAAAGCTTTAAAATTCGAGCTTCTTTCAGCGTCTCTGTCAACTCCTTGAAAAACGATGCCATCTGATCGTTCATAAACTCGGCTTTATCGGCTCGATTGGATCGGAACAGTTCCAGAAATGTTTCCACATCTTTTTTTGCCGAGGAGACATCCTCGACCAGGCGGTAGCTTATCGGGCCGGCCTCATATAAGCGCCTTAGCTTGCGTCTGATTTCATGGCGTTCTTTAGCGCTTAAAAGGGTGAGATAGTCGTCCCAACTGTCCGGCAATGCCAGCTCATATGACATGTCATGGCCTTCGGATGAAATCCTGCAGCCGGTCTTCTCAGCCATTGGTAATAACTGCGCCATGACAGACGAATCCTGTCGCACCGGTTCCAATTCCAGCCGTTTGATACCGTCCTGCTTTAAATGATCTAGCAGGGTGCGATAAAATTCCGCAGACGTCTCCGGGGCGACGATAAAATCGAGATTGTCACAGACATTTTCATCTCCGATGAGCCGGGCCGTAGTGTCACTTCTCTGCAGCGGTGCAATCCCGATGATGCGGCCCTCATGGCGAATAGACAGCAGATAAAGTGCGGCGTTGCCACCAAAGTTGTCCCACCAGGGTTTTAACCAGACAGGCAGTACAAAAAGGCAATTCCATCTTAAAAAACTGTCGGTTTGCCGCCAGTGTGCGAAAATACTGTCTAAGGTCTCAGATTCAACTGTGTATGATTTTTCTATAATGCTCACCATTTAGCCTAAATAGAAAGTATTGCCGGTTTTCGCGGCATTCGACAACCCATCCAGCACGCGCATATTGGCGATACTATCATCCGGCGTATGATCCAGCGCTGTCCGGCCGAGGACCGCATCTGAAAAATGTTCGACCATCAATTGGTATTCATCCGCTCCTTGTATAATGTGTTCTTCGCCCACCGCGTCATCTTTTTTGCGCAGCGTATAGCCGGTATCCTTTTCCCAGGGTATGAAGGCATCGTGGGGAAGATCGATGGCACCATCGCTTCCGATGACGGTATAGGTTTGCTGCAGTGCCGAAATAAAACTGGCTTCCAACACCGCAAATTTTCCCCCTTCAAACCCTAGCGTACCGACCAAATGTAGGTCAACACCGGCGGAATGATAAACGGCCTGTGCCTGAACTGCCGTGGGCTCAGCACCCATGAGCCATCGCGCCACACTCACGCTGTAACAACCGACATCCAGTAGGGCGCCACCGCCCAGATCCGCTTGCAGCCGCGCATTACCGCCGCTTTGCAAAATATCGTCGTCCATATGATAGCAGAATGCCGATCGCACCAGGCAGGGATTGCCGATCTCACCCTGGTCCACGATCTGCTTTATGTGCCGACTGCGGGGATGAAAACGGTACATAAACGCTTCCATCAGCAGCAAACCGGTTTCTTTGGCCCGAGCGGCCATCTCACAGGCTTCCCCGGCAGTGCAGGCCAGCGGCTTTTCACACAGCACATGTTTGCCGGCGGACAACGCTTTTAAGGTCCAGGGAAGGTGCATATGATTCGGGAGCGGTATGTAGACGGCATCGACCGCAGGATCTGCCAGCACGGCACCATAGCTGTCATAAACAGTTCTAATACCATTTTTAGCCACGACCTCTGCTGCGTCAGCCGGTGACCGCGTGGCGAGGGCATGGACCCAGCCATTGCGGGATTTTTGAATGGCCCCGATGACGCACTTGCGTGCAATCGTTGCATTGCCGAGGATTCCCCAGCTAACCCGATTCGTCATGAACCACCTCCACGGTACCCCCGTTTGCCATCGATCGGGCGGCAGCTTCCAGAATTGTGACCACTTTGACCGAATCGCTCAGGGGGGCGACAATCGGTTCACCCCACAACAGGTGATCGGCCAGATTGCTGTGAAACCGATAGTGATTTCGATCGGGAATTGCCGGGTTCAGGCGGACGATGTTACCGCTGTGATGGCGACGGAATAGCGTTAAATCCGGCACCATTTCCGTGGCGGGAATGTCATGGCGCTGGTAATAATGATCAGGATCGAATTCATGGGAAATCACATCACGCCAATTCCCGACAATGGCGCCTTCGGTGCCAAGCAGAAACCATTTGGGTTTGCGTGCCGCCGCGATATCGGAATGCATGAACTCAGCTTCTTTTCCGCCGGAAAATCGAACCTGAATTCGCTCTTGATCGGCATTGGTTACATCTTGCCAAACACGCTTGTGCCGGCTTCCAACGACCGCCACCACCTGCTCCGGTATCAAACTTACCATCCAGTCTAAATAATGGGCCCCCCAGTCATAAGAAGTTCCACCTGATATCGGCGCATGTGAATGCCAGTATCCGCAGGGATGCTGAAAACCACCGACAAATGATTCCATGTAAAATAAATCTCCGATCAACCCATCGGCCAGGCTCTGCTTAATCGCCAAATAATCGGGATCCCAGCGACGGTTTTGATGGCAGCTCAAATGAACACCTTGCTGCGCTGCCATCTCCTTCAAGGCGTCGGTTTCCCGGCAGTTCAGGGCCAAAGGCTTTTCGCAGATCACATGCTTTCCAGCGCGCATCATTTGCAGACCCAACCGCGCATGGCTATCGGGCGGGGTCGCCACGATCACAAGGTCCACATCCGCAGCGTCGGCCAATACCTCGGCGGATTCATAGGTCTGGACGCCCGGGAAATCGCTGCGTGCCCGATCGCGTTGATCCGGATTCAGGTCACAAACAGCACGCAAGGCCAACCCCGGCGTCTTTTCGGCGCCTAAACCGTGGGTGCGACCGACGGAGGGTGCATACCCCAATATGCCGACGCCTAAAGGATTGCCCCTCATCCGGCGACCAGCGAGTTGATACAGCAGGCGGTATAAAATTCGTTGCAAGGCCGGATCGGAATAGGCCTGCAAAGAGGTGCAGGCAACGTTACCTTCCCCCACCCTGCGGTGAGTCAGAACAGACCTGTGGCTGTATTGCCAGTCGGCGTAAAGAATCGTCTCGGTGTCATCGGCTGTTTTACGAAGGGAATGATAACGACCTTTCAGATAAACAGCGTCCGGTAATCGCACCGCCAGGGGATGCCCGGCATTTTCAAAGAGTACGCGCAATTCTGCGGCCGGTCCTACCGGATCCTGCTGAACCCCCAAAATTTGTGGTAATGAGCGCTCCGATAAGTTGACAAACATTTGCCATCCGCCGCCGGCCTGGACAAACCGGGTCAGGCGATCAATCGCGGCATCCGACTGCCGGGTGTTAGATGTGATCACAATATCGTAAGAACTCAGATCATGGGGCAGTTGCGGTGTCTCAGAAAGCCGGATGTGGGGTATGGATCTGAGATAAGAGATAAAAGATGTTAAACCCGCATCTTCCGCTTCTGCAAGGCATAGAACAGATATCGGTGGGTTACAA
>JBAVYC010000503.1:0-1765 GCA_049698595.1 Desulfobacterales bacterium
GCACAACCTAGGTCATGCAAAAAGACAGAGCAAAGCGATTCATTAAATATTCAATTTTCAATAGTCAATTCCGGCTCGTCCGGGTTAGGTATAGCCATGACAATCGACCCTAAGCTGCCCATTTTCGACGGCCACAATGATGCCCTGCAAAGCATCTATCTACCCAAGAGCGGCAAAGCGCGCTCTTTTTTTGAGCGCACCGGAGAGGGACATATCGATCTGCCACGCATGCGCGAAGGTGGATTTAGCGGCGGTTTTTTTGCGGTTTTCGTTCGCTCAAATTCTTCCACCGGCGGTTTTCCGGGCGCTATGCCGGATTCGGCGGCTACGGCTTACGAAATACCGTTGCCGGCGCCCCTCGATCTCACCTACGCCCGCGCAATTACCATCAAGGGAATGGCCAGCCTGTTCCGTCTCGAAGCGGAATCCGAGGGTCAGATCAAGGTCATTCGAACCGCCGCTGAATTGAAAGCCGCTCTGGACCGTGACGTCATCGCCGCGGTATTGCATTTCGAGGGCGCCGAAGCCATTGATCCCGACCTGGATGCCCTCGAAGTTTTTTATCAGGCCGGACTGCGGTCCCTGGGCCTTACCTGGAGCCGCCCCAATGTGTTTGCCCAGGGTGTCCCCTTTAAGTTTCCCGGGTCCCCGGACACCGGACCGGGTCTGAGCGAGGCCGGCCGGCAACTGGTAAGGGCGTGCAACCGCCTGGGGATTTTAATCGACCTGGCGCATATCACCGAACAGGGTTTTTGGGATACCGCCGGGATATCCCATGCGCCCCTGGCTGTCACCCACACCGGGGCCCATGCCCTCTGTCCGTCGACCCGAAATCTAACCGATAAACAACTGGATGCCATCAAAGACACGGACGGGGTCGTGGGAGTCAACTTTCACGTTGGGTTTTTGCGGGAAGACGGGCGGCGCGAGCCGAATACACCGCTTTCCGAAATTGTGCGCCACATCGACTATATCGCCGGGCGCATCGGTATCGAGCACGTGGCTTTCGGTTCCGATTTTGATGGGGCCATCATGCCCCTGGAGCTCGGTGACGTAGCGGGGCTGCCGAAGCTGCTCAAAGCCCTGCGCGATCATGGTTACGACGAGGATGCGCTGCGCAAAATAACCCATGCAAACTGGCTGCGGATTTTGCGCAAGACCTGGAAGCAATAGCGAAAATCAGTATTAATTCCGGCCCTTTCCGGTTGTAAACAAAGAAATTTCAGATTGCTTGTTAAATAATATCATTGAAGAAGCACTAAAGATCAATTGGACCAGGGATGTTTTTGATCGATTGTTGGTCGCCGAAACCATGCGGGATCAATCTTTATTATTGATAACGGCGAACCAGAAAATACATGAAAAATTTGCGCAAGCGCTCTGGTAGCTGATGGTTTTTATACCCCAACGTTGCAATACTGGGTTGGCAATAGATCCCGAGCAGGTGTGGATGCCCGGCAAACAACCGTTCACAGTCAAAACACGCAGTATATTATAATTTTATGGGCAGCGCTGTTTCCGGTGGCGTGGGGCGACCGGCCGCGGTTCTTCTATCGTTACTCGTTGGAGCGGTGTCCTATGGACTCAGCATCACGCTGTATGTCACCGCGGCTCAGGAACTGGGGGCGACTCGCAGCCAGATGGTCTTTTCGACCGCTCCGTTCTTCGGTCTGCTGTTATCTGTGACCCTTCTTGGTGAGGCCTTCACGGGGGGTCAAGCGATGGCTGCGGGGATTATTGTGATCTCTTTCATGGTCCTTTTCAG
>JBAVYC010000504.1:0-1850 GCA_049698595.1 Desulfobacterales bacterium
GGCAATTGACCACATTGAAAGGCGGCAGGATGGAGAAGACGGAGAATTCTCAATCCATGCAGTGCATACCAAGATCGTTGGTGGCAATAACGGTTGCGACAGCAACTGCAGGTGGCGGCGAGTTGCCGTCTGCTTCATCGCTTCCGCCACCTCCGCCGCCACCGCATGCCGCAAAAAAAATACCGGATATAATTATGGTCAGAAATAGCCTCATAGCTGCCCTCCATGCTAAAGTTGATCGAAATCAATGTAACGAATACCAAGTGGGTAAATAATTGTCTTACTTCAGAATCAATGTCAATTTTAAACCCGGAGCCTAAACCGCAGTCCCATAAGGTCGCCAAAAGCCAAAGCGGCCCTGACAACGTTAATCCTCGTATGATATTTTTCCTAAAAGCGGCGCCCTGGCCAAAAAAATTTACCCGCCTTAGGAGGGCGGCCAGTTTAATCGAAAAAGAAACTTTTGAAGCTCGGTTCCGAAATCGGCCGTTGTTGGGTTTCGCAATTCGCAATAACAGCGGCAAAATGTAGGTTGGATTGAGTGCAACGAAACCCAACAAAGCCCCGGGGTAGGCTCAACCCAACCTACAAAATGCAAGGTGGCCCAGGTTAGAACCAACTCCATCTTTTGAAATGTAGTTTCACACAAGGGCACTGAGTGTTGAATGGATTCGATTTTTAATTTCTTTTATTGTCTAAACGAATGTTTCACAAAAAGGTGGAGGGGAACACCAAAACCTGATGGTGTCCCCGTCCGTCTGAATTAGATTCGATTGATTTTTGGCTGCATCAATTAGGTTTTGATGGACTCCTGCTCGTTTTTAACGATTACTATTGGTACCAGGGCCGGGACCCTGATCCGGGCCGGGGCCGGGGGCGTCATCCGGGCCGAGACCGTCGCAGGTACCGTCGCCCAATCCGTTACCGTGACCGCCCGAACCGCCTTCGCCAAAGCCGTTACCGTGACCGCCCTGACCGCCGCCGCCATGACCATTGCCGTTGCCGCCGCCATTTCCGCCTCCGTTGCCACCTCCATTTCCGCCGCTGCCACCGTTGCCGCCGCCATTTCCACCACCACCACCACCGCCGCCGCGGGCCAGGATGATCCTGGTCTCGAAGGTGTCATCGGCCGCCGTGATCGGATCCGTGGTAAGGCTTTTACCGGAGCCCGCCGGGTTGATAGGACCGGGAGTCGAGCTCCAGGCCGGTACGGTTGTCAGAAGTAGAACCAGAATAAATACCAATCCACTCGTCAATTTTCGCGTCATCATCTTCTCCTCTTTTGCGTAATTAAAAGTATAGGAATTTCCTTTTCGGGGGACACGGATGAACACGGATTACCAGGATATTCAAAGCTAGAAAAAACCAAATATCTGTGAAAATCTGTGTCCTAATTTAACTTGATTGCGGAGCGCAGCGACCTCATTATTCGACGTTGGACGTTCGATGTTCAATGTTCATTTTTTAAAACAGGGGGCACCAATCGGTGCCCCCTGTTTTCTTCCGTATCCGGCTATTCGATATTATGGACCGGAATGATTGTCATCCTGGCCATAGGCATTGCCCTGTCGTACCATAGATTGGGTCTGGGTCTGAGACTGGGTTTTGGCCTCGCTTTGCAGTTGGGCCTGGGTTTGGGATTGGGTCGCAGTCTGAGCCAGGTTTTGGGTCTGGGTCCGGAACTGAAACTGCTCCTGGGACTGCAGCCGGGCCGGGGTTTGCACCTGCTCCTGATTTTGTGACTGCGTTCCGCTGCCCGATCCGCCACCATTACCGTTGCCGCCCTGGCCGCCATTACCATTGCCGTTACCGCCCTGGCCACCATTACCGTTGCCACCGTCGCCGCCGGC
>JBAVYC010000505.1:0-2632 GCA_049698595.1 Desulfobacterales bacterium
ATTTGACCGTCGCAGCCTGTTTGTCTGTACCGCAGGATCTTCAGATCCGGACGAAGTTCGAGCGAAACCCGCTGGAAAAATCGAAGTCATTGAAGTCGAAGTTCCCGGTGCGGGCCTGCCATAACCGAAAGGGTCTTAAATATTTAAATCCAATATTTAACATATAATGGGCGGCCCCAACCTTTCCCGCCTGTCAAATTCGATACTCGACCCGTATCGACTGCCGTCCACACCATTATGGTCCCGCTGATCCTGGAGCCATAGACTCCACACTCTGACTTTGTCGCCTGAGGAGGAAGGTTCGGCAACTCCCCCTCAAGCTCAAAGCTGATTCTTAACTTACCCTGCAAACTTACCACGAAAAAATTGATGAGAACACCTATTGCTCTAAAGACATCTGAGAAGTGTGATCCACATCAAATTTAAATTTTTAATTTCTGCGGACCCAAAGGCTTCCCTTGCCACCAGTCTGGGTCATGCGGAGGCACAAGTTGCGCCCCCAGAACCGTCATCGCCTTGAGATGGTAAATATTAACCATTGAATCTGGAATATCGACTGCCAGGCCGGGAGGTATGCTGGCAAACATGTTTTCAAGGGTATAGCAGGCATCCTGGGCCAAAATAAGATTTTGGCCGTTGTTGGTTCTGACTAAAACGGATTGGTGGCCCGGGGTGTGACCTGGAGTGGGTAAGACAAGGACGCTCTGGTCTCCAAACACATCGAAAATCCCATCAAGAGTTCGCACGTTACATTGGTCCATCTTCCTAAAATCGTCGGGTATATAGGCAGTTTTCTTGCCCGAAGCTACCTGTTCCTGAATATGCTCAAGTTCCAGTTTCTGGAAATAAACCGGTACATCGGTTCCTGCCAAATCTTCTAAAGCTCCGCAATGATCCAGGTGTCCGTGACTCATGATGACTGCATGCAAATTTTCGGGTTTGAGACCCAATTTCTTTATCTGGATACTAAACTCTTCATGCGGTTTCATGACCGGCATATAGGCACCGCAGACAGCTTCACCCCAGTATTTAATGGGGTCGACTGCAACGGCGGCATTATTGCCGCTGTCATAGGCCACCCATGATGACCCGTGCCGAATAACGAAAAACGGCACCGGAATATCAAACGCTACCCCCACACGGGTATCTTTCAAAATATACTGGGTCTGCGTTTTTAATATACCGCATTGAAAAGCATAAACGTCAACACCCGTCGTGGCTTCCATTGCATAGGTGTTTAGCACTTTAAGCTGAGAAAGACCTAAAGCGGCGGCGGCTGTACTCCCCAATTTAAATAAATCTCTTCGTGACAAATCCATATGACACCTCCTTTTATTTTAAATATTTATGGACGAAGACACTTCACGAAATTGACCAAAAATTCACCTCCTTTCAGGGGTTCAACCGAAGTCATCCCCTCTGGGGTCGGATTTTTACTTCTCCGTGAATCCTAAAGCACGCTTCGATAGATCGCCTCCGCGTCTTTCTGGGTTAGCTCACGCGGATTGTTGGCCAGCAGCCGTGTCACCTTCATTACGCCTGCGGCGAGTTCGGGGATATCATTATCCTTGATGCCGAATTCGGTCAAATGACCGGGTATCTTGAGGTCGGCCGCCAACATTCGCATAGCTTCCACGGCTGCATCGGCAGCTTCGCGTGTTGAAAGTCCGGCTGTTTCCTTGCCAAGGTACTCCGCAATTTTGGCAAACCTTTCCGGGCTGCCATGCTTATTGAATTCCATGACCGGTGTCAGCATGATGCTGTTGGCAACTCCATGAGGGATATGAAACTCGGCACCAATCGGGTACGCAAACGCGTGCACTGCGGTCACACCGGCAGTACAAAAGGCCATTCCGGCCAACAGGCTGCCTTCCAGCATGCCGCTGCGTGCCGCCAGGTTGCTCCCATCGGCGTATGCGGTTCGAATGCTATTGGCGATCAGCTTCATGGCCTGGCATGCGAGCATGTCGGAGATGGACGTGGCATTTTTTGATGTATATGATTCTATCGCATGAATGAGGGCATCCATGCCGGTGGCGGCAGTCACAGGAGCAGGCAAGCCAAGCGTCAGCTCCGGGTCCAGCAGAGCGGCTGACGGGAATAAATGCTGGCTGACAATTCCCTTTTTGAGCTTTTCGGTGTGGTCTGAAAGAATCGCAATCGGGGTGACTTCACTGCCGGTCCCTGCAGTGGTAGGAATGATGAGGGTCGACAACCCGGCATTGGGGATGAGATCGATGCCAAAATATTCCGAAATAGGGCCTTCGTTTATGGCCATGGCGGCTGATACTTTGGCGATATCAATGGGGCTGCCGCCACCGAATCCGATAATGAGATCGGCATTTTCCCGGCGGATTATTTCCACACAATCTGCCACAATTTCATACCGCGGATCGGCCTCAACATCTCCGAAAACGGCATATTTGATATCGGCTTTTTCTAGAACTGCCTGGGCCTGTTTAACCAAGCCGGCTTTAATCAGACCTTGATCGGTCACAATCAAAACCTTCTTCGCTTTCAGGGCCCTGACTTCATCGGCCAATTGATTCAGAGCCCCGGGGCCCATGACAATTCTCGGAACCGTCCTGAATAATGTGATTCGATTCATTTTCCCCCCTAAAGTATTTGTTGA
>JBAVYC010000506.1:0-8507 GCA_049698595.1 Desulfobacterales bacterium
CTCCCGGAACGTTTCAGGCGGCACCTTTTGATTCGGCCGACGAAATCAACCGATTGATATCTAAAGGAAAAGCCAAAGCAGCTGTCAGCAAGGCGAAACGCTATCATAAAAGCCATGGTACGGAAAAATCTGAAATGCTTCTGGTGGACGCTTATGCTGCTCGAATTCGCGAAATGATTGCCAAGGGATATAATGTTGAAGCCAAAACGCTGCTGGAATTGATCAGAGAACGATATAACTGCCCGGATCGTCTCTTAGCTGAGTTAAATGGCCTTATTGCCATTCGCGAAGGAAGGGTAGATGAGCTGCTGCGGCCCTTGGACGATCCCGGTATATCACCTGAAAGACGCACAACAATCGAAAGAATCATCAAAAATGAGTTGGTCGATCTCAACCTGCTGGTCCGGAGCAAAGTAATTGCTTCCAGCCATCCTTTGAAAACCGGTGCTCAGGCGGTCGCAGAGGCGTTTGCAAAGGTAACATCCGGCTCTGCTCAGGATGTGGATATCGCCCTGCCGGCGATTTCACACCGCAGCCCGCTGGCGTCGTGGAAGATGCTCATCAAGGCGATTTTCTATTTTTATCAGCATGAAGATGAGAAATGCGAAAAGTATCTTCAGCCGGTTGATCCCGACTCGGTGCCCGGGCGTATCGTGCCTTTAATAAGAGAGATGATTGCGGGAAAATTAAACGGAAATCATGGTGAAAAATCGTTATCCCTTGTTGAAAAAGTGACCGGAAACAGCCAGAAGGCCCGGGGCGCTTTACGAATGCTTGACAACGCGCTGGTCGCAAATAATTCACGCACACCGTTTAAAGCAATCCGGAATGCCGTAAAGACCTGCAACCGGATCTGTCCAGAACTTGTGGACAAACTCAAGCAACATATATCCATCCGATCCTGGATGCTTGGAATAGAGACTGAAGGTGTGAACAGAGCCATGGGCGGATCTTCACTCAAAAACGCTTATTTTTGGCGGCTGCATGCGCGGGCAGCGGAAATAAAGGGTAATTATCTGTGGGCCTGTGCGATGCTGGCAGAGTTTCGCAAACACGCCCTGTATGAAGGATGGTTCTCTGCAAAAAGCGAAGAGGAGGCAGCAATCTATCTCTATATTGCGGATTTGCTAAAGCGGCTGCCGGCGGAGGATTTTGAATGGATTCAGTCTGAATTTGAAAGTGAGTTCAGAGGATTTGGATCCTATTACCGCAACCAGCCAAGGTCCGCCGTGGAGGCCGTTCGTAAAGATAACGGAAGCCCATCCGATACATATTTTCTTTATCCCGAACATCTGTACCGGCTGGCCGGCGAGATTAATCCAACTGCTGGAACATATCGGCAATGGCTGGAGTGGGTCGAAAATCACACTTCGCACTGGAAGAAGTCAGACGCCGTAGCCCTCGCCTGGCAGGCAGCATTTCCGGATGACACGCGGCCGCTGCTGTATTTGATGAAATCGGCCGAGAAAAGAAACGCTCTTAAAAAAGCCCTCGGCTATTTAGATACGGCCGAGCGCATTGACGGAATAAATCCTGACGTGAAAAGAGCAAGGCTGCGCCTGCTGGTGGCAACCGCGGTCCGCCATTTGAAGCAGAAAAAGACCCATCTGGCTCAAAACGATATTACAGCAATAGAGCGTTTGCCCCAGTCCTGTGAGGGTGATCGACCTGCGTTTGTGGTGGCATTGAAATCCGTATGTGCGATGATTGACGAAGATGAATCCGAAAGGGTCCGGTGGAACCGTGAGCTGAGCACACTGCTCGTATATCCGCTGGCTGCCAAAGTGGTTTTGCAAGGATTGTCGGCGGATTGCGGCCTTTCCGGCCGGCAGAACAAGTTGCCGGCATCTGCCGACGATCCGTTGGCGGACTATGATCTGGTGACTGCAATGGCAAGAGGCTGCCGACTCGGGGATGACATGGGAATTACAGTTGCGATTCCGCAGAAGTACGGGAAAAAAATAAGGGACTTTTTTACTACCGAAGACAGTTTGCCTGGTACTGACACCATCAGGATAATTGCCGAAACCGCATTGAAAAATAAAAATTTTGAACTTGCTTACACGGCTGCGGGCGCCGGTCTATCGCAGCGCGGTGCCGCTGTGGCAAGGTTTTTGCTTCTGCGCGCCCGCTCCTTACCGCCATGGGAGATGGACCGTCAAAATGATTGCATTACGGCGGCAATTGAGCTTGCCCGTCGTGAAAGGGATTTGGACCTGATCGATGAGGCCATCGACTTGCGACAGAACGGAAATGGTTTGCCTTTCGGGTTCTCCATTTTCAATACTCTGATCGGTTCAGGCAAGTCATCCATGGAAACCGAAGAACTGAATGAAGTATTGCAGCGTGAAAAGGAAGCGCGCGAATACCCGTCTAATATGATAGATGATTTTCTGGATGATTATGATGATGACCTTGATGATGACGATGACGAAAGCCAATGCCACTATTGTGATAAAAAGAATTGTCCGGACAGGGTTGCGCCATACTTGCCGGGTAATTTAAATGCTGAAGACTGCGACGATGACGACTTCCCGGATTTTAATGCCGTTCTGGATGCGTTGCTACCCGATTTGCCGCCGGAATTGATGTCGCTTATCATGAAAGTGTACTCGAAGCATGGCAAAAATGGGTCTTTTCCCGATCCGGGAGAATTGGCGCGCAAAGACCCCTGGCTGGCGGATGAATTACGGCGTAAAATGTTAGAAGCTGAGGCTGACGGGACCCTGCCGAACTTTGACGGTGATTGGTTTACGGGCTGGGGATCAAGAAATTCCAAACGCTATCGGCGCTAAAACAAGGACCTACTGATGACCCGAAATTATGACTTACCAATATTGGATCAAAATCCGCAAAATATACTTGGTGTGCCGCAAGATGCTAAGGCCGGAGAAATTCGCACGGCCTACCTGAACAAAATCAAGGAATACCCGCCCGAAAAGTTTCCCGCAAAATTTGAACGTGTTCGGGATGCCTATACGATTCTGAGCGATGTGCGCTACCGCATTCGGTTGATGTTTCAGTCGGCAGACCCCGAGGCGTCGTTGGAGACACTGCTCAACAATCAGAAGCAAAATAGACAATCTGTCGGGCCCGAGGCTTGGTTTGACGCCTTGGGGGAGCGATAAGTTCAAGGCATCGGGAATAAAAGTGCCGGTCAAATAAGTGAATGTTTACGCCGCCTCGAGGCGAATTTAATTGCTTTGTATAGTGAAAATTAATGCTATAAGGAAATAACTCTATTGGAACAGAAAGACCGGAATGCGCAGTTTAATTCGGTGGCTTTAAACGAACAATTTGCGGAAGCTAAAACCAAAGAAGCACTCAGGGTACTTATTCTGCAGCGCTTTGCCGGGTGGCTCGACGATGTTCTAGCTGAAGAGAAACCTTTGGAGGGCGTTGCAGCGGATCTGCTCGCCGAATTGTACGATGACAAGGATTCGGACACTGTCGGCTCCCGGGCCAAGACCTATGATTTACATTCGACTTGGTCGGCGATGACGGCGTTGACTCAGGAGATAAAATTGCAGGGCCGGGCGTTTAAACAGCTAAGTGAGAAGATGGCGCCGTTCGCCGGATTGGAGGCGACGATCGACAAACTTCTTGCGACACACCGGGAAGCACTATCCGATGCTCGCCGCATTGCAGAAGAGGGTCGGACTGATCGCGCCGAACGTGAAACCGAATTGATGCTTGCGGTACGTGACCGTGCCCGGCGTGAACTCATCGGCGTTATCACCGAAATTCGCGACAGCTTGGTTATCGGCTTGCGTTCGGCCGCTGAAAGTCAAAAGAAACTGAAAGAAGACCTTAGATGGAGCCGGCTGAAGAAATTTTTCATCAATAAATCGGCTGATCAAAGTCACAAGCTTGAAATCGTCAATTCATTGAAAAAAGGCTATCGAATGGGACTTGATCGAATCAACGAGGCCATGCAATCACTCGGTGTGACTGAAATTGTATGTGAAGGAAAACCTTTCGATTCCCGGGCCATGAACGCCGCAGATATCCAGGAAACCGGGGAAGTGCCTGATGGGACCGTCCTTGAAGTATATCGAGCCGGATATATGATTGACTCTGAGGTCCTTCAACCGGCTCAGGTAAAAGTAGCCCGGGCTCCCAACCAAAACAATTAGGCGTTGGGGACATTTTCCGATCAAATTTGTAGCGCTAAGTTTAAGGAAAAATGAATTTCAGACAATATGCATTAACCGGAGGAAAATATGAATACTGGTGATTGTGTGGTCGGCATTGATCTTGGAACCACCAATTCCGAGATCGCTGCGTTTATTGACGACAACGTGAAAATCATCGGAAGTGGGCAGACCCAAATGTTGCCGTCCTGCGTCGGGTTTTCCCAGGCGGGTGAACTGCTTATAGGTGCACCGGCCAAAAACCAGCAGCTCCTCTATCCGGACTGGACCGTACGCAGCATCAAGCGCAAAATGGGAAGTGATGAAACCGTCATCCTGGGTGAGAAAACATTTACACCGCCGGAAATATCCGCACTCCTGCTGCGGGAATTGGCGCAATGGGCTCAAAAAAAACTGGGTTACGCGGTGAAGAAAGCAGTCATCTCGGTCCCGGCATATTTTTCGGACGTCCAGCGCAACGCTACGCGTGAGGCCGGCAAGCTCGCGGGTCTGGAAGTTGTGCGAATCCTTAATGAACCGACGGCAGCCAGCCTGGCTTACGGCTACGGATCGGACGAAAATCGAACGGTAATGATTTACGACTTGGGCGGCGGTACTTTCGACGTATCGATTGTCACCATTGAAAATGATGTCACCGAGGTGCTGGCAAGCCACGGCAATAATCGCCTGGGTGGCGACGATTTCGATGAACTATTGGTAGATCGTCTGGTGAATGAATTTTTGGAACACCACGGCATAAATCTCAAAGACGGCCATCGGGTTGCCTTAAACCGTCTTTGGTGGACGGCCGAAGAAGCAAAGAAGAGGCTCAGTTTTGAGCCGTTTGTCAAAATACGGGAAGAGGCACTGGTTGACATCGACGGCAAACCCCTGCACCTGGAGACTGAAGTATCACGTGAGGAATACGAGCACATGATCGGTCCTCTGGTCGAGTCCACTTTAGACAGTGTGTCCAGTGCCATGGCCAAGGCCGGCAGACAGTCAGGGGATCTCGACGCCATCCTGCTGGTGGGCGGTTCGACTCGGATCCCCTATATTTCCCGAGTACTGGAAGAACGTGCGGGGATCACGCCCCGCCATGATGTCCACCCGGACCTGTGCGTGGCATTGGGAGCCGGTGTGCTTGCATCGCGGCTTGCCGGACGCGAAGTGAACCGGGTTCTGGTAGACGTTTCGCCTTATTCATTCGGCCCTTCCTATCTGGGGCAGCGTGACGGCTGTGAATACCCTTACTGTTACCACCCGATTATTCGATCCAATACGGCCCTGCCGGTGACGCGCACGGACAGATACTTTACTTCCGTCCCCTATCAGAAAGAGGTTGAAATCGATATCTATCAGGGGGAAGACCCGGATGCATTAAAAAATATCCCGATCGGACATTTTCGTGTCGAAGGGCTAAAGCCGACAGAGGAGCCGAACCCGGTTCTATGTCGAATGAGCCTGGATATCGACGGCATTCTGAAAGTAACCGCTATCGAAAAGGAGACCGGAAAAACCAAGCAAATCACAATCGAGAACGCACTTCAACCTAAAAGTGACGAGGAAATTGCTGAAGCCAGAAAACGACTGGAAGGGCTTTATGATGCTCGTACAGCCGGGCTTGACAGCTTGCACGATGATCTTGCAGCTGCAGAACTGGCAAACGAGGAAGATATGGCGGACAATATAATTGAGATTCCATTCGAAACGAACCATGCAACCCGGGGGGGAACCAAAACAGAAGAATCGCAAAGCAAAATTCTCGAGTTCGACTCCCCGTGGGGCAGGGCTCTTCGCGATGCTAACAACTTGCTGGAACGTTCACGCCGGTTGCTGAGTGGAATACACCCTGAAGACCAGGAAGATGCGATCGATCTTCATGAAAGGATTGATTCTGCAATCGCCTCCCGGGATACCACAGGGCTGAGCGATGCCTGCGAGGAGCTAAAGGAACTTCTTTTTTTTGTCGAGGATCAATAATGGATATAAACGGATCGTTGCGTTGCCCGGTGTGCCGGGCTAAATTTAGAGGTACCAGACAATGCTCGCGGTGTGGGGCAGATCTTACCGGTCTCATGGTTTTGTCTGCCAGAGCTCAACACTGCCGCGCCAACGCGAGAAAATCCCTTTTTGCCCTCAATTTCGAAAAAGCGCATGAATTTGCCGCAGCAGCACAAAAGGAACATGCCACCCAAACGGGAAGAAAGCTTCTGCTGTTAACCTCATGGCTCAATGCAGAGCTTTGAGGCGCCAACAACCATATATGTTTTTTTAGCCTTAAACGTCAGCATCTCTTGTCGGACTAAGCTATGCCCGTGGTCGAATTTGGCGAGTCGATCCGTGCTTAGATTCCTAACTGGTCGGCCACCCAATTCAGCCCTAATCGCTCCAGGGTTTCACGTTTCGGAATCCCGCTAGATTCATCCCAACCGCATTGGTGATAATATTCTTGCAACGCGGCTTCAAATTGGGCCTTATCCACCTTTATCCCGTCGGAGGGGCCGCCTTTAAGGGGCCGATCGAAGAATTTGGCGGGCAGCTTGTCCTGATCGCGGGCAATCCCTTCACGGGCATTGAAGGCCCGCATCATGTTGACGCGTCGTTCACCGACTTCCAGCAATTCTTGCAGCGTGACGTCCCAGCCGGTAACAGCCTTGACCATAGCCGCCGCTTGCTCCGGCCCGTAGAGTGGCCACGATACGCCCCACACGAAGTGACACAGATTGACGCTGTCCAGCATACCGAAGAACTGCTGGGTGATGCGGGCGAACTCCACTTTGGCGGGATCGAGGCTTTGAGCCGGCAGCGGATTATTCAAACCCAGGGACGCATAACGATCCTCAAAGGCTTTATAGCTGTCTTCTTCATAGGTCAAATCGTGATCGGAACTTTCGTGATCGGAACCAAACGGATTCACCGCGTACATCAGCGCCAGACTGCGTTTTACCTGGGGCATATGGGCCGGTGGCTCCTGCCCTTTGGCGGTGATTAAAAACTCTGCCCCCTTTCCCAATTTGGCTGCCGCACGGGCGGATCCCTCCGCGAGAATATCACCGAAGCCTTCCCGCTCAACGATCATCTGAACCAGCTTGATCATGGATTCAGCGTCGCCGAATTTAATTTGCAGGCCGCCGGTATCCGCTGCCGTTAGTACGCCGGCTTCAAAGGCTTCCATGGCCCAGGCGATAGTGGCACCGCCGGAAATGGTATCGATGCCGTATTTATTGCAAAGCTCGTTGGCCTGGCAAATGGCCGCTAAATCATCGATGCCGCAATAACTGCCAAGACCCGCAAGGGATTCATATTCAGGTCCGCCGTATAGCGGCTCAGCGGAATAAGACCCTTGACTGAATTCCACCACGCGTTTGCAGCGCACAATGCAACCGTAGCAGGTGTCCCGGCCTTTTCGATCCTGCTGTCCTTCTTGGCTGCCGGCCAGCAGCGTATTGTAGAGGATTTCGCCGTCAATCGCTTCCCAGCCGTCAAATACACCACTGTTGAAATTGTAGGTCGGCAAGCCCCCCAGGGCCTGTTGCACGGATATTACGCCGGCGGTTCCGAATTTGCCCAAACCGGCGACATCGGCGTTCGGGAAAGTCTTGGCGCCCCATTTGATTAATTCCTGCAGGGCCTCTTTATCAGCCACCTGCGGTTTATGGTTGCCTCGCACGGCGACTGCTTTTAAATTTTTACTTCCCATGACAGCGCCCATGCCGGTGCGCCCGTTGGCCCGGTTGCACATGTTCATCAAGGAAGCAAATCGCACCATTTTTTCGCCGCCGGGGCCGATTTGCAGCACTTCGATTTTCGCATCCCCCAATTCGTCCCTGATGGCGGCTTCGGCCTCACCGGTTATTTTACCCCACAGGTGCGAGGCATCTCGCAGCTCGGCCTTGCCATCGTCAATCCACAGGTAGACCGGCTTGGCCGCTTTGCCTTTGATGATGACGGCATCAAAACCGGCAAACTTCAATTTAGCGGGCCAGAATCCGCCGCACTGGGAATCGCCGATGGCGCCGGTAAGCGGGGATTTAGCTGTCGCGGTCATCCGGCTTTGACCGGAAATGGACACGCCGGTGGTCGGGCCAACACTTAAGGCCAGAATGTTATCTGGCGAAAGAGCATCGACGTTAGCCGGCATCTCCTGCAACAAGTAATATAGGTTTAAGGCACTGCCGCCCATGTACCTGCGATAAATATCAGGCAACGGCTCCTCGACGGTAATGGCTTCAGACGTTAAATCGACACGTAAAATTTTTCCAATATATCCTGCATGCATTCTAACCTCCCTTAAACGCTTTTACTTATGGTGTTCAAATTCGGATACGTTGATAATTCCCATGGCTGCCGAGAGATGTCACAGCTTTTCAA
>JBAVYC010000507.1:0-1987 GCA_049698595.1 Desulfobacterales bacterium
ATCCAAAGGAACCCTCAGAGATGTGAAGCGCGGAACAATATAGTGGTCAAAAGGCCTATTCTCTGCCTGCTTTTTGGGATCATCACGATATCGAATAGGTCCGCAATGCATAAACAGAATCGGATGATGACCATCTTTTCTCGTCGGCGTGGCAGTAAGGCCATAAATATATTTTGCATGGGCGGTTTTCAGGATTTGTTCATAGGTAAATGCCGAAGCATGGTGACACTCATCGGCAATGACCATTCCGTAATTATTCACATATTCCTTCACCTCTCCTTTTCGGCTGATGGATTGCATTACTGCAATATCGACAATACCGCTCAAAGTGTTTTTGCCGCCGCCCACCTGACCGATAACGCTTCTCTTCTTCTTTCTCCCGCGTTTTTTCCCTGTAGCTATATGCTCTTCCGGCAACTTTTCATTTATTATTAAAAACTCTGACAGCTTATCTTTCCATTGTGACAATAGACTGATCTTATCAACCAAAATAAGTGTATTTAATTTTTTCTCGGCAATCAGCTTAATCGCCACAATTGTCTTCCCAAATGCTGTTGTCCCTGAAAGGATGCCATTATCGTGGTACAATAAGTGCTCCAGGGCTAAAGACTGCTCATCTCTTAAAGTTCCATTAAACTCCACGTCAATCTTTTTCCCGCTATAAGTTTTATCGATATACCGGATATCGATACCGAGATCTTCGAGTTCAAGGGACAACTCTGGCTCGCATCCTCTGGGCAAAGCCAGATACTGTTGTGTTTCATCTGCGCAAGAGACGACTCTATCATGGCCATAGGTAGACAAACGCATGGCTTGCCGTTTGTAAAACATTGGATTTTTAAATGACGCCAGGCGTTTTAACCGATTCAACGCCCTTTGCGAGATGCCCAACTTTGGAATGAACAGCATATTTGCTTCGACGATTTCGATTTGCTTCGGAAAATCATCTTTCTGCAACTCAATTTTGGCCTTCGAAGCTTCCCAAGGTTTTTCCCAAGGTTTTTCCGCATTCTCTTCTTCGTCCTGTTTCAATACGCCCAGTTCATGGCCATCTCCAAGTTCCGAAATTAAATCTTCAAGTCGGTTTTGAGGAATTCTTTGGATTGTGCATAGAAATGCCCATTGGTCCTCATAGGATTGGAAATGTTCATCAACAAATTCACTGTTGAAATTTTTTCTTGCCGCCTTCTGTAACGGCAATGCAATCAAATTTCCCAATCCACCTTTAGGCATGGTGTCTTGGCTGGGAAACAGCCGGTCATAGGATTTAAATTGGATCTCATGCCTCCTGCTCATGGAAGAAGTAAGCAGGATCGTTCCAAATTTTCGTGCCAAAGAAGCGGAAACCGGGTTCTCGAAGAAAAACCATACATGCCCTCCTTTTCCGGACCGTGACCGCTCAATGGTGACTGGAATATTGAGATCAATGCAAACATCTCGGAACATAGAAATGTCGCTTTGCCAGTCTGCTTCGTCAAAATCAACAGCTAAAAAGTGGCATGTTTCATCCTTTAGCATTGGATAAACGCCGACAACGATGCTCCCTCTTAGATGATTTTCAATGACATCTTCATCCAAGGCAGCATAGTCTTTGTTTTTACATTTTGAACAGGAAATTTTTGGCTTATTGCACACTCCTGCCTGCCATTGATTTAAGCAAACAGGCGAATAACCAAATTTACCTTTATTTTTATTCTCCCATCGCTTCGCGTAGACATCATCACGACCTTTGATAAGTGACATGAACAGACTGATTTTGGCAAAAGAATCCGAAGTGTTATTGACATCAGAAAAATAATTGTTGATTGAATCGTCGTCATGGTAATTGATCTCAGAATTTATGGATGGGGCTTTAATCTGGGGTATTTTTGATTTGGTCAGTCCAAGTTGGGCTTTCAATTGACTGTTTTCTTCTGTTAAGCGATTTACCTCACCCAACAGTTTCTTATATTTTTCATATAATTCCTTATATTCCATAGCTATACCC
>JBAVYC010000508.1:0-5018 GCA_049698595.1 Desulfobacterales bacterium
AATATGTCCCGGGCCAGTCTGGAAAATTTAATCGACGCATACAACACCAGCGGTAAAACGATAAAAGAGACCAGGGCCAGCTTCCAGTTAATGACCAGCATGACCACGGCAATGCCGCAAAGTAAAAAAAGGTCCTTGAAGATCATGGAAATGACCGAGGTGAACAGTTCATGCATGTTCTGGATATCGTTGGTCGTCCTGGTCACCAATCTACCCACCGGGTTGCGGGTGAAAAAGGCGATGGCCAGATTCTGGATATGGACAAACAGCTTCATTCGCAAGTCGTGCATGATCATGAGGCCGGTATATTCCATGATCATTTTCTGGATGAAATTAAGAATGAAGTTGATGATCACCAGGGCCACGAAAAGAGCTGAAATAGCAATTATCCCGTCTATGTCACTTTCGCGCAACACGGCGAGATCCGATTTTTTTATCCGCGAAAGCTTACTATAAGAAATCAGGGCCGTATTGCCTTCAATTTTAAAGAATTCCTTGTATGTTTCGACCAGGGCCTGCTGTTGGGGATCCGCCAAATCCACCCGGATGACTCTTTCGCCGGTTTTATTTTCAGAAGCTTTTCCGTCAGCGATCACATCCGCCGTCGGCACGATATATCGGTCAATGGCAATCTTGGTGACATAGGGAAGGGCAAGATCCAGGCAAGTGATCAAAAGCACCAGCCCGATGGAACCGAAAAGCAAAAACCGGTATGGTCGGGTAAACGGATAAAGCCGTTTCAACAGCTTTATATCATAGGCTTTGCCCAATTTGGATTCTTCAAAATATCCCTGATCATGCTGCATTCAGATCCTCTTCAATTTCCTGCAAATGATAGGTTTTGGCGTAGTATTTATTTGACTCTATCAACTGCCGGTGGGTGCCGTTTTCGGTAATATGTCCCAGATCAAGGGTGATGATACGGTCGGCATAACTGACGGCGGAAAGACGATGGGAGACAATGATGATGGTCTTTTGTCCCGCCATTTTTCGGATGGTGTTGATGATTGCCGTTCCGGTGTCCAGATCGACCTGGCTGATAGGGTCGTCCAGTATCAGGATGGGATTGTCCCGCAGCAGGCAGCGGGCAAGGGCGACACGTTGTTTTTGTCCGCCGGATAAAATGACACCTTTTTCACCGACCACGGTTTCCAGCCCGTCGGGAAAGCTTTTAACCGCATCATGCAGGGCAGCGTCTCTAACGGCTTTTTGGATACGATTTTCGGGGATTTTTTGATCGCCGAAGGTAATGTTCTCTCGAATCGTTCCGGCAAACAGAAACGGTTCCTGGGGAATAAAAGAGATGTGCGATCTCAGATTTTGCAATTTCAAATTGCGAATATCATGTCCGTCAATCAGGATTCGTCCGCGGTGGATGTCGTAGAGTCTTGGAATAAGTCTTAAAAGCGTTGATTTGCCGCAACCGGGAGGACCGACAACGCCCAGCACCGTCCCCGGTTCGATGTCCAAATCAATTTGGGAAAGCGCTGCTATCCCTTTTTGGTTGGATGCGGCGCCATAGCGAAAGGAAACCTTAGCGAATACGATGTGTCCTTGAACGTTTCTTATAGATACGGCGTTTTCAGCATCTCTGATTTCAGAGACGGTTTGCAGAATTTGATTGATGCGGTCGAGAGAAGCCCGACCGCGCTGGATGAGATTGGTTACCCAGCCCAGGGCCATCATCGGCCAGGTCAGCAGACCCAGATAACTGATGAAAGCCACGAAATCTCCCGGTGTAATGTCTTGCATGATGGTTTTACGACCGCCGAGGTAAAGGACGATGGCCAGACTCAAATTGGAAAAAAGAAGCATCATCGGGAAAAAAGTGCCGATAATTTTGACCAAGCTGATGTTCTGGTCGACATAGTTTCTAGAAGCGGCTTCCACCCGGGCGGCTTCTTCTTTTTTTTGATGATGGGCCTTGATAATGCGGATACCCTCAAAACGCTCCCGGATCACTTCGGTGAGATCTGAAAAAGCGGCCTGGACCGTTTGATAGCGGTGATGCATTTTTTTACTGAAAAAACGGGTGCTGATGACGATCAGGGGCATGGGGATAAGGACAAAAGCGGTGAGTGTGACATTGATGTAGGCCATGAAGCCGATGGCGGCCAACCCCAGAACGATGGCATCATTTAAAGCCACCATTCCCATACCGGTGGCCATGCGGATTTGTTGAATATCGTTGGTGGCATGGGCCATCAAATCGCCGGTCTTGACCGTATCGAAATAGGCGGCGGAGAGGCATTGCAGGTGCGCAAACAGCCTGTTTCGCAGTCCCTCTTCGATTCGCCTGGCGGTACCCAAAAGGCAGCGCCGCCAGATGTAACGGAAGATACCGATAAACACGGCGATACCGATCATGACAAGTGCATAGGATAACAGCTGCCAACCCTCCAACGTGAATGCCGTCAGGTCATCGACGACACGTTTGATAATGCGGGGAATAAAAAGCTGGAGTAAATCGACGATAATCAGGCTGAGCAGCCCGATCATAATTTTGACGCGATTTTCGATGAAATATGGTTTTATCAATTCTGAGGCGTTCATTATGCTGGTTTTACTAGTCACCGATATCCGTACACATCTTAAATAGACAGCTTGCCCATTTAATTTTCGATAATGGATCAATATAAGGGCAGTAAATTATAACTGCAAGCTATTTAAGTACAAGGATTAAAGACCTCGCCAATAAATAAAAATGCCATACCTTTCACCTTCCGCCATGTGCCATAGACCATTTTCTAGCAGGAGTCCAGCTTGCAGGAACCAGCATCCAGCAGCCAATGACCGTTTTGGAATCATTGACTTTATATTGACGGCTTGTTATTTTAATCCTTATGGAATCAGGGAGCATTGTTGAATATATCGACCGGCAAAAGATCATGTGTGCGGTTATCCTGGAAGTCAAAAATACACGGTTAAGGCTGTTGACCGAAAACAATCGTGAGGTCAAACTTTCAGCCGGCCGGCTGCTGCATGCGGATAACGCGCGCATCGATTTGTCCATGGGCCGGGACAATATGGTGAGCACCTTAAAGGGGGTCGCCGATAAACGCAAAGCGCTGATCCGGCAGGTGGATATCAAAGACCTGTGGGACGTACTAAATACGGAGCAGGTCTGGATCGATCTGGAGACCATGACGGAGTTTTGTTTTCCGGACAGTCCTTCGGGTGATCATGAGTCAGCTATAATCCGGGCGTTTTTTGACGACAGGCTGTATTTTAAATTCAGCCTTGATAAATTTTTTCCCAATTCCGTAGAGAAGGTTGCCCGCATAGTTGCCCAGCGACGGGAAGAGGAACGCAAAAACAGGATAGTCGAGTTCGGCGGTGATTTGTTGAAACGTCTGTTAAGCGGCATCCCCCCGCCTGTCGATGGGAAGGAGGATTATACACCGGAAGTTATTAGTATATTAAAGTCCTATTATCTTTTTGACAAAGATAGCGAAGATCAAACACTGGCCAGGGCCATTATCAGCAAAGCCGGTCTGGATGGGACAACGGGGCTTTTCCCGCTGCTTGCAAAACTGGACGTTTTTGATGAGAACGAAAATATCGACTTGCTGCGCTTTGAGATCAGCACCGGGTTTTCCGATGAAATACTGAATGCTTCGCGCAATCTTGCGCTTTGCGTTCAGGACTTTTCCGCTGACAGGGGGCGCACGGATCTGACCGCGCTGCCCCTGATGACCATCGACGGACAATCCACCCTCGATTTTGACGATGCCATCAGCATCGAAAAGGAGGGAGATCGGTATCGTCTCGGCATCCATATCGTAGATGTCGGCCAATATGTTCGCAAGGGCGATGTTATCGATCAGGAAGCGCTTTCGCGGGGAAGTTCCATTTATATGCCCGATCAAAAAATCCCCATGCTGCCGAGCGAACTCTCTGAAGGATTGTGCAGCCTGAAGGCGGGCGAGCTGCGGCCTGCCATCAGTACGATGGTGAATCTGAGCCATTCACTGGAGATTATCGACTATGAAATCCTGCCGAGTTTGATTAATGTCAAACACCAGCTCACCTATTATGACGTCAATCTGGCAGCCGATCAAAACCAGGACGTGATGATCCTGCGTGAAATTGCACAAAAATTTCGGCAAAGGCGGCTGAATGCCGGAGCCGTGCAGATTTCGCTGCCGGAAATCAATGTGTGGCTGGCGGATGATCGCACCATTACCGTCAATAAGGTCAATCGAGAAAGCCCCGGCAGAATGCTGGTTGCAGAACTCATGATTTTAGCCAACTGGCTGTCGGCCAAATATCTGGCCGACAATGACATACCGGCTATTTTTAGAACCCAGCCCCCGCCCAGGGAACGTCTTTACAAGGGAGATGAGGGTACCCTTTATCAAAACTGGATGCAGCGAAGATTTTTAAGTCGATTTGTTTTGAGCCACCGTGCGGATAAGCACTCTGGACTGGGGCTGGATGCTTATGTGACAGCGACTTCGCCGATCCGTAAATATTTCGATCTGATTACCCAGCGGCAGATACGTGCGGCACTCGGTTTAGAGCAACCTTACACATCTGAAGAAATCGACCGGCTAATCCAATTGCTCGAAGTGCCTATGAGCCATGTGCCACGGATTCAATCCGGCCGACACCGATACTGGCTATTGAAATATCTCGAACAGCGCATCGGCGAAAAAGAAGAAGCCATCGTTTTGAAAAAACAGAGAAATTGTTACCAAATCCTCCTTTCCAACTACATGATTGAATGCGATCTTCCCATATCCGGTGGTTTTGTGTTAAAACCCGAGGATCTCATTCAGGTGACGATTCAAAATGTCAGGGCCAGGGATGCCCAAATCGTGGTTTATATTGGGTGATGGTGACAGAGGACAGATGACAGATGACAGATGACAGATGACAGAGGACAGAGGACAGAGGACAGATGACGGAAGACGGATGACAGAGGACAGAGGACAGATGACGGAAGACGGATGACAGAGGACAGATGACAGAGGACAGATGACGGATGACAGAAGACAGATGACAGAGGACAGAGG
>JBAVYC010000509.1:0-8159 GCA_049698595.1 Desulfobacterales bacterium
GACGACGGTAGGGGCAAACTGGCTGTAATAACAGTATTGCCTGCGTATGCCCTTTTCGTTTGCTTTTTTCTCAAAATAAAAAGGCACAAAGAGGAAATCGACACCTTCATCGCCGGCCGTGGGGGTCAGAAGATATTTGATATGACCGTGCAACGCCGACATGGGGGCGCAGAATTCAGCACCGCTAATTTGCTTGCCCTCCTTTATGGCGTTGCCGTATTTTTCACTGGTAATCGTTTCTATGCCCATCAGATTAAAAAATTTTCGCCACAACGCCAGGTCTTCATACAGGTGGAGTGCAGCCGGAATGCCGATGGTCAGAGCGGCTTCTGATTTCGGTTGCGGCTTAAAAGACACCGCCTTTTTTCTTTCCCGCAGCAGGTCGAATCCGCTAAGATTGTTGCTGACGTATTGCGCGCTATCATAGTCTCGGCCACATAAAAATCCGTAGGCGACCCGCTCACCGGCAACATCAGCCAGGGTTATTTTGCAATGGTTGGTGCACAGTTCGCACACTTCCGATTGGATCGGAATTTTTTGTGTATGAAGGTCGAGCCCTCTGAATTTTGTGGATGCGATTTTCTGCTCTGAAAGCAGGATGGCAGTTCCCAGGGCTCCGGTCAGGTGGCAATACCTCGAGACCTGGATCGGTTTTTTGAGCCGCTGTTCAAAGGCAGCCACCAGTGCTTTGTTTTTGGCCGTGGCCCCCTGAAAAAGGATGGTTTTTCCGATATTATTTTCGATGGCGACTTTGGTTAGATAATTTTCCCTGATGGCGTGCAAAACGGAAGCGAGCACCTCATTGACGTCGAATCCCTCGTTGAGGTAATGATTGAGATCTCTTTCCATGAACACCGTGCAGCGATCGCTGGCAAGCGGGGACCTTTGATTTTCGGTACGATTGGAAAATTCGTCCAGGGGGCAGCCCAGTTTTTGAGCCTGCTCTTCGATAAAGCTACCCGTGCCGGCGGCACAAACCGCATTCATGATCGAAAATGTGACGGTGCCGTCCTTTAGTGTGGTAAATTTTGAGTCCTGCCCGCCAATCTCGATAATCGTATCAACCTGCGGGTTAAGCTGACAGGCGGCCCGGGCATGGGCGGTGATCTCATCCACGATCAGGTCGGCGCCGATGATTTTTCCGGCAAATTTTCGGCCGGAACCGGTTGTGCCGGCGCCGATGACCTGCAGGGTTAGCGCTTTTTTATCTGCCAGATCGGCAATTGCGGCAAAGATGTTCTGAACGGCGGCCACCGGTCTGGCAGCCGTGCGGGTGTAAAATCCGGCCAGCACGGTCTGGTTGCTGCCCGTCATCACTGCTTTCGTGCTGGTTGAACCGATATCGAATCCCAGATATATTGTGTACAATGCGCCGCTATCCAGGGTTTGGTAGATGTCTACTTCCACCGGATACGGATTTTCAGAGTCAGTCCATTGAAATTCATAGCGCTGGTGGCGGTCGAAATCCGGGTAGTCGGAAAGCTGCAAGGTTAACGGCGCGTGATAGTAGGTTTTATTGACCGGCCGCTGGACGAGCAGTTGGTCTACAGATGAGATGACACTCCCGGCTCTTGCCGCAGACAGCCTGTCGTTGGACATGTCCTGCAGCAGGCTAAGGGCCGCGCCGGCAGCACCGTAAAGGGTTTTTTCAATCTTAACCTTGAGGCCGATCATATCTTCAATGTGTCGGACGACGGCCCGGTTCTGCGCGACGCCACCGGTGAATATCACGGGGCCATTGGGTTTCTGACCCGCAAACGCTGTGTCGACAATGTTCTTTGCCAGACCATGGCATAGTCCATCACAAATTTCGGCCAATGTGTAACCTTCCTGCTGGGCATGGACCAAGTCTGTCTTGGCAAAAACGGCACAGCGCGACGCTATCTTTGGGATGACACCGGTGTTGCTGAATGCAATTTCACTGAGCTGGGCTATGCCGGCCAGGTTCAATCTGACAGCCTGTTGATCCAGAAAACTGCCGGTACCGGCGGCGCAGGAGGTGTTGGCTTTAAAATGAAGGTAGTTACCGGCGGCGTCAAATTGAATCAGGCCGAACTTTTCACCGCCCACCAGCAAAATAGAACCGATTTCTTCATGAAAGTGACGACAGGCGGCAATGATGGACACGCGATTGTCATATTTTCCGTCAAGTTTGAGGATAGATGGGGTGGAGGTGGTCGCGGCAACAGCACCAATTGCAGACAGGTTAAAATCGTCCAGCATATTTTTTAAGGTATCGACGATGGCGCCATGATGGAATCCGTAGGCGTTTCCGACAAGTTCTTTGCCGGGGGATATTGCTGCAATGCCAATGGATACAGAGCCGATATCAATGCCAAGGATATTTGCTGGGTTCATCTCAGTCCTCCTTTCATTGTCCCTTACTCTATTGAGAAGTTACACAATTAGAGAAGCCCTGATCAATTTATATCATAATCATTATCCGGTTTGGCAAACTTTTGTCAACCATTTATCATACTTTCGGATTTCCTTTTTCCAGAAACCGAACCAGGGCATGCTCAAAAAGCCTGACCCCCACATCCAGCGCTCTTTCATCCATATTAAAATGGGGCGAATGCAACGGGAATTGGAATCCTATAGCGGGATCATGACAGCCGATTCCAAACATGGCCCCCGGCCATTTCTGGCAAAAATAGGAAAAATCCTCGGCCCCCATCCGGGGGTTGCTGATATTGACGCCGGCGGCGCCCAGAACGTCTTCCGTACAGGACTTTATAAAATCTACCAGGTTGTTTTGATTGACCTGGGACGGATATCCTGCGGTATTTTCAAAGACCGTGGTGACGCCGAAAGCGAGGTCTAATCCCCGGACCATCTCCTCGATCCGTCGGATCGCCAGGGCCCTGACCTCCGGTGACAGGGTCCGGAGGGTACCGCGCAGGAGTGCCTCTTCCGGAATAATATTTTCTTTGGTTCCGGCGTGAAATTCAGCGATGGTCAAAACGGCACTGTCCAGCGGCGCAAGATTGCGGCTGGCAAACACCTGCAGCTGGGTGACCAGATGAGCACCCGCCACAATCGGGTCGACGCACAGATGGGGGGCGGCGCCATGGCCGCCTTTGCCTTTTATTCGGATTGCCAGGGTATTGGTGGCTGCATGGGCGGTTCCATAAATCAGTTCTATTTGGCCCACCGGCAGCTCCGGATTCATGTGTCCGGCAAATATGGCCGTTACCGGTTCGGCATCAAACAAACCGGTCTCCAGCATGGCTTTTGCTCCCGCGCCGCCTTCTTCCGCCGGTTGGAAAAAAAAGAGAATTTCACCGCAGCCGTTCCGGGGCCAGTTCTGTTCCTGCAACCGGCGGATAATTCCCAGGGCGATTGTCACATGACCGTCGTGCCCGCAGGCATGCATAAGCCCCGGATGCAGCGATTTATAGGAGATATCATTGGATTCCTCCAGTGGCAGGGCATCCATGTCCGCCCGGAAGGCAACTGTTGGGCCGGCATTGTTAGACTTGACCCTGGCGACGACGCCCGTTTTCCCGACGCCTGTCATATAAGGGACTCCCAGTTCATCTAAAACGCCGCAAATTTTTGCTTGCGTCTTGCCTTCTTTGTAACCAAGCTCCGGAATCTGATGTAATTCACGGCGCAGATCAACCAGCCAGTTGTGGAAGGGAAGCAATTTTAAATTCGACATTTTTTCTCCTTGTTTTATCTTACTATGATCTATGTATCTGAATTTCTATAATTTTTTTGAATCACAGCGCTTTTTGCGGCCATTATTCCAATTTTGAGCTAAGCAAAAATCAGCGGCCCCAGCAGAGTGGCCCCGGCCCCTTCCAGGGGTCATCCTCATACCCCCAGCTCTGCTCTGCTGCTGGTCGCTGATTTGTCCAACTTGTGCAATCTATTTGAGCCGACTATCCAATTGCTTTATTAATTGGCCCGCAAGACCCTGCCATGCTTTTTGTCCCTGAGATAGCTTCCTTCTTCAACGACAAGCTCACCGTTGATAAAGACCTTCTCGATCCCCGTGGGACGTCGGGCTGTTTTTTTGACAGTTGTATTGTCCGCAATGGTATCCGGGTTGAAAAGAACGAGATCGGCAAAATAGCCGGGTTTGATTTCTCCCCTTTCCGGGATCCCTATCCAGCGAGCGGTCTTACCACTCATCCTGCTTATCGCGTCCTCCAGACGCAGTGTTTTTTTGTCCCTGACAAACCTGCCGAGGATGCGCGGAAAAGCACCATATGAAGCCGGGTTGGGAGATCCGCTTGTTCTCAGGAGGGTGTCGGTTTCAAACAGACAGAGTTTATGCGTCATTAATTTTTCGACAAGCTGCTCATTATTTTCATCTCCGCTGTATCCGTAGGTGAGCTGCAATGCTTTGCCGTGGCTTTCTTTAATGATCTTTAACATGGCTTCCAGCGGCGCGATGCCCTCTTGTCTGGCAATCTCCACCAGGTTCATGCGGTTATACTTCTCGCCGGCAGGATAGCCCGCATCCATGATCTGGATATCGGACATGTCGAACCCGACCAGGAATTTTGCTATGTTCAGTTCAAACCTGAGCTTCCGGATTGCGCTATGATTTTCAAGATTATGGGCCAGGTCCTTTACAAACCAGGTCGGCAGGAAAACGGCAAGATAGCTGTTTCCGCAAAAATGCGGATAGATGTCCCACATTACTTCAAGTCCCTTTTTTCTCGCGGCTTCAATCATCCTGACCGCTTTTTGAGCTGTCGGCCAGCTCTTGCGGCCGGCGAAGATAAAATGAGATATCTGCAATCTGACGCCGGTTTCGAGTCCGATGGAAAGGATTTCGTCAAGGGCTCTCAAATTGTGCGGCTTGCCTAGAAAAGGAATATTGGGATAGGAACCGGAATACTTTGACAGTGCCCTCATATGGACGGTCAAAATGCGGCCGCGGTCGGACGCCGCGCGGGCCATCACCACCAGATCCTCCCTGGCGGAGAAAAGCCCTGGGGGATACATCAAGCCAAAAGACAGACCGAATACACCGCTGTCAAAAGCCTCGGCCAACAAGTTAGTCATCACGGTCGATTCCTCGGAATCGGGCCGTCGTTTGATGTCTCGAACAGCCCCCAGGTGTAAGGTACCGTGTCCAACGAGCTGGGCATTGTTGAAAAGGAGTCCCCCGGCCGAATCCAAATAATCTAAAAATTCGCCCATTCCCTCCCAATTATAAGAGAATGGCCCCGCAGCCAGGATATCGGAAAAATCACGGACAAGTTTTTTGCTGGCTTCGTTGACCGGTGCCGGAGAGAACCCGCAGTTTCCCGTAACCACCGTGGTGATTCCCTGTTCAATTAAGGGAAAGAGAAATTCCTGATGATGGTTCAACGGCAACGCCCAGTCGAAATGACTGTGGCAATCGATAAAACCGGGAGCCACTGCCAGCCCTTGGGCATCGATAATGTTGTTGTGCTCTTTGCGGGCGATATCATCGTCCGGTCCCGCCGTTGATGGTATGACCGCCTCAATCCTGTCTCCGATGACATAAACGGAACCCTTGAATGCGTCCCGG
The DNA here is from genome assembly GCA_049698595.1 of Desulfobacterales bacterium. Lineage (GTDB taxonomy): Bacteria > Desulfobacterota > Desulfobacteria > Desulfobacterales > JAFDCJ01 > JAFDCJ01. The sequence goes on from JBAVYC010000509.1 coordinate 5,516, forward strand.
CCGGTACCATCAATGATCATGGCGTTGCGAATCAACATATTCGGCATGCGCAGTCTCTCCTAATCCCGTCGGGTGCTGTCCGGAATCTGATAGGTTCCGTCCAGACGCTCCAGCATCTCATCATACCGGCGTTGAAGATCGTCGATTGCATCATTGTATTGCTCAGCGGTTCTTTTGCTTGATCCATATTGCGCTTCAATCGCGCAGCGTTCATTTTCATACCAGCGGTCAGGATCAAAGTTGTAGGTCACGGATAACCCCCCGGTTCTTAACTGGTTTCTAATCAATCGTATTAATAGTCTCAAAATGAAGCAGTTGTCAATGCCCCAACCCTTGCCGATCTTGACAGTCTATTCCTTTTCAGCCATACTCCGGTTCCTGAAAACGGCTTTTTGTCTCCTGCAAAAATTCAACCGAAGCCGGACGAGCCGAGATTGAAGATAGCGAAAATATCCCTATAATATTTTTTGCCACAAAATGTACAAAAATGATTTATTAGGGCCCAAAAGGGGGAAGCAATATGAATCCATACAATCTGGATATCAGCGGCGACTGGGATACCGATCCGGCGGTTTTAGAAAAATTCAGCCGGGATATGAGTGCCTACCGGATTGTACCCGCATTGGTGGTGGCGCCGAAAAACGAGGAAGATGTTCTGCGTACCCTCCGGTTTGCTCACAACGAGGGCCTGGGTATCGTGTCCCGCTCGGGGGGCAGCGATCTCAGCGGCGCCTCCATCGGTCCCGGAATCATTTTAAATTTTAAAAAATACTTTAACCGGGCGATCAGGCTGGGCGATGATGCCATCGTTGAGCCGGGAATGATCCTGGACGACTTCCTCAAAAAAATATCCGCGCACAACTTGATGTTGCCGGCCGTCCCTTCAAGCAGTGCCCTGTGCGCTTTGGGTGGAAATGTCGGCACACGCGCCACCGGTCCGCGGACAGCCAAGTATGGCACCCTGGATGCCTTTGTGACCTCTTTAAGGTTTATCACCGCCGGCGGGCAAGTGGTCGACACAGCTCAATCCCTGCCGGATGACCTATTGACCGGACTACGGCGAATCCAGCAAAAGTTTTTAGACGATGCGGCCAGCCGTGCCATTGTCGACCGAAGACCATTTATCGCCGGCGGGTATAACCTCAAGGCCTTGACCCAATATTCCGATATGGGTGAATTGGCTGCCCATCTGCTGGTCGGCAGCATCGGCACCCTGGGGATTGTCACCGAAATAAGACTGAAGTTAATTGACAAGCGGCCTTCTCAAGGAACCCTTGTCGCCCACTTCAGAGATTATGAGGAATTGGCCGCAGCGGCCTTGCGTCTGAAAGCACTTGATCCGGCCGCATTGGAATATTCGGATGCCTCATGTGCCGGGCATGTCAACGGTAAAATCCTCAACCTGGAAGACCCCGGCATGGTCGGCACCATGATCGCGGAATTCGACGCTTCCTCCGAACAGGCGCAGGAAGGCCGTAAGATCCTTGAGACGTGCAATATCTCACGTCTGTGGGTTATCAGTTCCGCAAGCCCGGAAGAGGCTGCCTTGTGGCAGGACCGCCGCCGGACTCAACCGAGCCTCCTAAAGTACTGCCGCCAAAAAAGCTTGCTGCTGCCACCTATTATTGACGACATTGCATTTCATCTGAAAGATTTTGGCCCGATAAGCAAAGAGCTAGGGGACTTAATGCGGCGACTGGGCCATGAGATTTCTGTTTACGGACACCTTGGTTTCGGCAGTATCCATGCCAGGCCTTATTTCGATCCTGCCCAGGGCGGGCTGGAAGAGCAAATCGAAACGGTATCCCAGGAAGCATTCAAAATTTTGCACAAGTATAACGGCACCTTGGTTGGCGAACACAATGCCGGCCGATCGCGCTCGGTTTACCTTGAGATGGAACTGGGACCCGCATACACCTATTTGCACGAAATCAAAAAGCTGTTTGATCCCGCTGACCTTTTGAACCCCGGTTCCCTTTTCGATACCGATCCTATATGCACGCATATGGATTTTTCCCCAATGCGGCATTAGGGTTTTGGTGCGTTGATCGTTTGCTGTATTTTCGGCACTCCTATCATTGAGTGGAATGAAGGACCTTAAGCTTGGCGGCGATCAGTTGGTCGTGGGAGAGGCGCAGTAAGTTTTTAAGCTTGTTCATCAGGTAATGCTCGTACCTGTCCATTTTCCCGTCCACAAACACCATCCGCCAGAGGGTTTCGATGATTTCGATTTTTTCGTCGGTGGAATAATTTTTGTTGATCAGCCGGGCAAACTGCCAGAGGTCCACACTTTTTTCCAACTCCTTGTCAGCCTCTGCCACCAAGGCGTCAGCGTGTTCGCGGGATAAACCATATTTTTCCCGCACAATGGAGAGGATCGTTTCCATTTCCGCTGTGGTAAACTTTTCGTCTATGCGCGCCATCTCTACAAATAGCGCACAGGCCGCAACGCGAACATCGTGCTCCGTTTCGCGGTCGGCATTATTAGAAACCTCCGTTGCCGTCTTGCTGAAAAACCGTTTTACGATATCGTGCATCTGGTATACCCCTTTGCCTTCTTTTGTAATGTTTTCTCAGAAGCCCCGTTCCTGTCTGATTTTATCATAGCTTTCCTTGATTTCACGAAAGCGGTTGGCGGCAAAGT
>JBAVYC010000510.1:0-1900 GCA_049698595.1 Desulfobacterales bacterium
GATGAAATAAAGCAATCCGCCGCCAATCATGGCCACACTGGCCGGCGGCATTTTGTATTTTCCGTTCACCGTGTCTTTAAACAGCGCATAAAGCATCTGCACATTTTTTAGAGCCGTTTTTAAGGCCGGATAGGCTTTGTCGAGTTTATCCCTGATGGCCTCATCATTGATGTACTCGTTGAAATCTTTCCCCTCGGTATAGCGAAGCATCCGGTCATAATTTTTACGCTGTTCGGGATCCCCCAGTATTTGGTAGGCCTGATTCAGGACTTTGGTTTTTTCTTCGGCTTCATCGGTGCGGTCAGGATTTTTATCCGGATGCCATTCCTTAATCTTCGCCAGATAGGCCTGCTTTACGGTTTGCCGATCCGCCTTGGCATCTATCCCAAGCAGTTGATAATAATTGATAAATGTGTCGGAGGCGCTATTCATTCATTTTTCTCGAACTTGCTTTGGCTTTTCGATGAACTGTTGCGGTGAACAGACAACCATCCCGATCGTCGATAAAATCGATCTCCGGCCAGGCATCCAGTGCCCGTTTGATACCGGAGCCGAGACCCCGATAGGGCAAAATTATGGTTGATTAAAATCGCTTTTAAGATAAATACCGTTTCTAATTTTGACCTTCCTTAAAACCACTTTTTTGCCATCAAAAAGGTGGTTTTAAGCCCCTAAACAACCCGCCGTTTAACATTTATTTCATTGATCTTCAATAAGTTAATTTGGTGACCCCAGTTTCATTGGCACAGAGGGTAGGGAAGAGGTTCTTATTTCTTTCGATGGCTAATTGCATAAAGACTTCAGCCTTAGATTCTGGTGGCTGGTATTGTTCATTTTCTGCCTTTTTTACCAGCTGCGCGGCCTCGGTGGGACAGGTCGTTACGCACAAACCGCAGCCGATGCAGCGGTCCAGGTCGATGGCAGCCGTATCATCCTCAATGGTTATCGCCCCCATCTGGCAGCGATCGAGACAGGTCTTACACCCAGTGCACTCAGCGGCATCCACCGTAGCAAAGTAGTTGCTCTTCACTGCCGCGGCAGGCACCGACTGCTTTTTGAGCGACCCCAGCATCTCGCAGCAATCTCCGCAGCAGCTGCACATGACGCCTGCCTTGCGGGAGTTGAAAGGCTGCATTACCAGGCCGGCCTCATCGTTCTTCTTTATGATCTTTTTCGCTTCTTCTTTGTTGATAAAGCGGGCCATTCCGTTGTCCACGTAGTATTTACCGTTGGAGCCGAACATGAAACAGGTCTCCAGGGGTTTGCCGCAGCTTTTACCTAACAGTCCGTTTTTGGTTCGGCAGACACAGGGGGCCAGGGCGATAACTTCCTGTTCCTCAATGATCTTCAAGACGTCCTCATAGGGCGCAATCGGCCACTCCACAACCAGCTTCCGATTGATGGGTATGGGCCGCATGATGGGCGTCTTATGCCCCTGAATCGTACAGCCCAAACCTTCTTCAAAGTAATCTTGCATATCTTGCGCGAATCCCCGCCCCATGGTTCCGAGTTGGAAATCGTAAATTCCCGGTACAAACGGCACTGCGCCGTAACGAGCAGTCTGGTCTTTTCTAAGTCTGAAAATGAGCCCTTTTTTTGCCATACGCGTCATGAGTTCAGCCGTTTCCGCGGGGTCACGATCCAACCGTTTGGCCACGTCTCCCGGAGCCTCCAATACCGGAGATAGCTTCAAGAATAATTCGGCCTCGTCCTTAGTGAACAATCCTTTCAGTATCTTTATTTCAATACCGATTTCCGTAGTTGGATAGCCTGAAGCAAAATCGTCGAGCCGCTCTCTTAGACGTCCGTACACATTACTCATGATTTTTCCTCCTTTTTTCGGTAACGTATTATTTATTGAAGTGGTAATGAAATTTGATTTCACCACAGAGTCACAGAT
>JBAVYC010000511.1:0-1823 GCA_049698595.1 Desulfobacterales bacterium
AAGCGCGTCGCTGATCGCGCTGAAGAGATCGGCGAAGTTGTAATTATATCCGCTCGTAAAATGCCGTAAGTGAAGGTCGAAATCTTATTGATCAAATCAAAAACGAGTTATTACAATGCCAATTCAAACAACTACCATCGGCGCTTATCCAAAGCCTGACTACGTTCCCATCCCGGACTGGTTCCAGGAAGAAAGCACCACCACCAAAGACCCAACCAAAGCCTTGGATAATTGCAGCACCTGTCAAGGCCCGGAGGCAGATGAACTGCTGGACCGTGCCACCCGGGAAGTGATTTTGGAACAGGTCCACATAGGTATCGATGTACCCAGCGACGGCGATGTTCGCCGTGAAAACTACATCCATTACCACTGCCGTCATATGGAGGGAATCGATTTCGAACACCTAACCCGAAAATCAATGCGGGACGGACAGTGGGTGGTTGAAGTGCCGACCATTTCAGCCCCGGTCAAAGCCGGATCCGAATTTCTTGTCCGCGATTGGCGCGTGGCCCAGGCCGTGACCGAACATCCGGTGAAAATCACCCTACCGGGACCCTTGACCATCATCGACTCTACCTTCAATGCTTTATACGACGATGAGCGCATACTTGCAGCTGACCTCGCCGCTGCCATAAATGTTGAAGTCCGTAATTTAGCCCAAGCCGGTTGCCGCTGGATACAGGTCGACGAACCGATTTTTGCCCGTGAACCGGATAAAGCACTGGCCTTTGGTCTCGAGAACATAGAACGCTGCTTTCACGGCCTACCGGCCTCTGTTAATCGAGCAATTCACATCTGCTGCGGCTATCCCGACCGACTCGACAGCGACGGATACGAAAAAGCTCCCGCTGAAAACTATTTCCGCCTGGCACCGGCTCTGGATGAAGCGGCTTTGGATGTGATTTCAATCGAAGATGCCCACCGGCCCAATGACCTCGCCCTACTGGAGCTTTTCAAAAAGCGGCGCGTCATTTTAGGGGTGATCGGCATCGCACGCTCCCGCATTGAGTCGACGGAAGAAATAGCATTCCGCCTGCGCAATGCCATCGAACACATTGACCGGGAGCGCCTGATGGCCGCGCCCGACTGCGGCCTGGGCATGCTCAGCCGCCGACAGGTTGAATCCAAACTGAAAAATATGGTCGCCGCTGCGAAAATGATATAAAAACTCCTTCATGATTTAATAGGGAGAGGACAGGAATTTTTCTCTACATTCCCATCCCCCCTGGCGCTGCTGTACAATGTTCTATCTACTTGGATTTATTGGCTTTCTTTTTATCTCTGGCCGGCTTCTCAACGTTTTGTTTCAGCGGAATGCATCCACAGCCACAGTCTTTCTTTTTTTCTGCCATTTTTATCACCTCCTTTCTGCTTAAGTGATTAAGCAATCACTTAACTATTTGCACAAAAAAATTTGCCTACTTTTTTGTGGATTCCAGCTCTTTTACCCTTTGCCGCACTGTTTTTAGTTCGATATTAAGCTCATCCTCATATTTTTTTAGCGATTCCAAATCCGATATTTCTGACTCAACTTCTCGAAATTTTCCTGTTCCCCCGCATCCGCAGGTACAAACTTCATTCAATATTTGTCGACAATTTTCCATGGCTTTTTCATCGATCGAGTATGGTATCCAGTATCCTTTCCGCTCACTTCGGACAAGCCCTGCTTGCTTCAGTATTTTGAGGTGTTGGGATACAGCCGCAGTTGTTATTCCTATCGTTACGCCAATATCTTTGGCACCTAAAGGTCCCTGGGTTTTAAGCAGCTCGATAATTTTTACACGCGTCTCCACGCTCAGTACTTTGAATATCTCGGAAGGCTC
>JBAVYC010000512.1:0-2228 GCA_049698595.1 Desulfobacterales bacterium
TGCTACGATATTTATTGCCGGAACATTACACCTAAATTTTAAAAAGAGAGGTGAAGAGATGAAAAAAAACCGCAATTTGATGTTGCTTGTTGTTTTGATCATAATCGTGTCTGGGATCACCCATGTCCACGCGGCCCTGGCCATGAGCGACAAAATTATTAAGCAGCGAATTGAAGACCAAGCCACCGACACCTTAAGTCTGAGGGAAACGAAAGTCGACCTCGCCGTGGAGGATGGATACGTCGTATTATATGGTACGGTTGGCTTGTATATCCACAAGATGCTTTACGAACAAATTGCCTGGAAGACCGAAGGAGTAGTCGAGGTGGACAACGAGATTCGTGTAGTGCCCGCGTTGCCGAAGACCGACGCGGCCATCGAACGCAAAATTATGGAACTCGTCCAGACCCACCGCAGGTTCCAGGGCGTAAATATTATCGTTGCGGCCAAGGCAGGCGCCGTGCACATTCGAATCACTCTCGATCACCCGTCGGATGTTCTGTTCCTAAAGCGGAGAGTGGCGGAGATCGAAGGTGTTATCGACATTAATATTCAGGCAAAGTTCATTGCTTAAATTACGTTCGTAAAAAAATCGCTTTTCTGAATTTTTGCGAAACCAACAACTCCTTGATTGCATGGATTTTCGATGGATGCCAATCAAAACGGAGAAAAAAATGGCCGTTATCACATAAGACAAGAATAGGATGTGAATTGTTGATCTTCGAAACGGAGAAGTGGAACTTTATGGAATTAAACCTGAATTTCTTCCTGCTTATCGTTGGTTTTTCATTCATTGCGCTTGCTTCCAAGCAAATCGGACAATATTTTGCTATGGTTCGACTTCCTCTGATTAGCGGATTTCTGTTTACCGGGATGATTGCCGGCCCACACGTTCTGGGTTTTATTCCAAAAGAAGCTACGAAGACGCTTCTTTTTATCGATCAATTGTCTCTGTCCGTTATTGCGTTTGCCGCCGGAGGCGAACTAATCGTAAAAGAGCTCAAAAGCAGCTTTAGAAGTATAAAATGGGTGACCACCGGACTTGTCGTGACCACCTTTATTCTGGGCAGCCTTTCCGTTGTTATATTGGCGGATCATATCCCATTTATGCGGAGTATGCCGCCGGAGGGGCGAATAGCCGTTGCCATTCTGGCCGGCACCATCCTTGTCGCCCGGTCTCCATCCTCGGCCATTGCGGTTGTCAATGAATTACGAGCCAGAGGCCCCTTCACCCAAACAGTACTAGGCGTAACCATGATTATGGATGTGGTGGTCATTGTGCTGTTTGCCATAAACTCTTCAATTACCGACGCCTTTTTGACGGGACTTGGTGTTTCACTGAAGTCTACAGCCTTGGTGTGCGCCGAATTGCTGATTTCACTGGCAGTTGCCGGTGTGCTCTGGCAGGCGTTACATTTTATTCTTTCCCGGCGTGCAAGCAGTATCATCAAGACAGGGATGGTTTTGCTGGCGGGATATGGCGTTTTTGTCTTTTCGGCCGAAATTCGCCGCCAAAGCCATGATTATATGTCCTTGGAAGTGTTCCTGGAACCGTTGTTGATTTGTATGGTCGGCGGCTTTCTTGTGGCCAATTTCGGCGGCTTTCGCGACGAGTTCAAAAAAATATTGCATGATATAGGACCACCGGTTTACGTCATGTTCTTCACCCTCACCGGCGCATCGCTGGCTCTGGATATGTTGGCCGGCGTCTGGCCGATTGCGCTGGCGCTGTTTCTGGTTCGGCTGCTGGGAATATCCATCGGTTCGTTTTGCGGTGGTGTATTGGCTAAAGATCCCATGCGCCGCAATAGGATCGGATGGATGGCGTATGTTACCCAGGCAGGCATTGGTCTGGGACTCGCGAAGCAGGTGGCAATGGAGTTTCCGGAGTGGGGGACTGATTTTGCCACCATGATCATTTCCGTCATCGTAATCAACCAGATCACCGGGCCCATTTTATTCAAATGGGCAATTCATCTGGCAGGCGAGGCGCACACATACGCGCAGATTCACTTCACACGGCTGGCAAGTGAAAACCGCCTTCATGAAAATCCATCCAGTAGTGGCAGAATTTGCAAGCGGTGATATCGATATTTATCCCATCGACGGTTTTACCCAGGCTACTTTCTGTCAACCTGAAGTTGAAAAAACTGAAGCCATTATCGCTCAGATCTCAGATAAAGGGAATTATCTGATTTGTTCGATAGCATATGAACACCTACCGTCTG
>JBAVYC010000513.1:0-3956 GCA_049698595.1 Desulfobacterales bacterium
AATCAGCAGCGGGCTGATTATCATGACGGCCAGATAATCGCTGAATTTTCTGCCCCAGGTCCTATTTTCCTTAATTTTCCAGATATCATTGAGTGAGGCTTCAATGTAACTGAGGACTTTTATCACAGACCAGAAGAGTACGATCAGGCCGATTCCGGCGATGAGTCCCCCTTTGGTGGCTCCAAGCATCGACTCGGCAAACTCGATGACCTTTGCCAGCACCTCCTGGTGTGCTTCCCCCGGAAATCTTTCGAAAAGCTCTTTTCTTAGTATCTTTTCAAACCCAAACCCCTTGGCGACCCCGAACAACATTGCCGCCACCGGAACGATCGAAAGCAATGTGTAAAACGTCAGGGAAGAAGCCCGAATAAAACACTTATCTTTGTCAAAACCACGCACGGTAAGAATAATTATTCTGAGTTGTTTGATCAGAAAAGATTTGCCGAAAGGAAGATCTTCAAGCCGAACGCGCCAGATATCGGTGGTAATAAACTCGATCGCCCGGGTGATCCACGCTTTGATGTCCGGAGTTGAATTCTTGTTCACGTTGCTTACCGGCATTAGGCCTTTAATTGTTAAGTCTGTCTATTCTATGGCATTAGTTAAATACGCTGCGCTGTTCTTCAAAATCTAACGGGGTGAAGATTTTTCCGCCTGCGGCGAGATGCTCTTTGGCCGTAGGCCCTTCTATCCGGATGATCCTGTAAATCCTGTCTGATAGTCTTTTTTTATTAGAATCCATTCCTCTGGTTTTACATTACCGTATTCATGAATCTATCCGCTGCTCTCCAAGACCGAGTATGCCTTCATAAACATCGGGAACCCGACGGTCGGAATCAACAATAGCAGCGCATGCTTAATTTCCGCATCGGTCACCCCGGCGGCTTGTGCTCTTTTGATGTGAGTTGCCAGAGCACGCTTGTGGTTGCAGGCCGCTGAGATGGCAATCTTAATCAACCAGCGCGAAGTTTCTCCCAGCGGTCCGGCTTTTTCGTGTATTTCTTTCCCCAGCGCTTGATGCCTGTTATAAATTTCGGGAAACTCCTCTTTGAAACGGGTAAAAATTTGGTGAATATCCTCCATGGCAGCCCCCTAAAGGTAAGCCCTTATGAATTATAATTGAGCTTTTTGTGGAAAAAATTGCAGTGGGATATTTTCAATCTTCGATTTTCAATTCTCCGCCTTGCGGCTTCGGGTTGGGGTTTTCAAGATAATCCTCGGCATTACTGCCTGATTTCAAAGCTTCTGCGGCGGCATCCGCAGCTCGGTATTTTTCCGCGCTGGAAGCAAATAAATTACTTTGGGGTAACAGACGGGTTTCTGCGATCATTTTCTCGGCTGCATCTTGAGCGACGGTTTCAAGCATCTGCGGACCCAATTCATCTTCCACAACGGCCCTCTGGAAATCAGACAGAACAAAAATCGCTTCCGGCTCGGCCAGATTGGTCACTTCAAGTCGGCTTTCTTCGAATGTAATAATTTCGCTCGCAGCCTGGCTTGCCTTGATGATAAAATCAGCCTCCCGGGTCGAAACAAACGTCGTATTCGTCTGAATCTTAAACTCATGGGAGATTATTTCCGCAAGTGCGGCCACCTGAAACCGACCGTCTCCCCGTTTTAATGACAGGAAAGACACGCTGGTTTGTCTGGCGGAATTATAGTTGGATTGAAGAATCGTAAGGGTTGTCCCCGGCACTAATGAAAAAATGGTGCCATCAATGAGCCGACATAGGATCCGACCATTTTTCCGGGTACTGACCGTGTCGCCGGGATAGAGAGGCAAGCCGGCCCTGGCCTGGTATCCCACCGTCGGTTCACGATGGAAAACAATCGTTTCCCCCCGCACGGCTTGGATTTTTCCCACCGGCAACCCGCTGCCGCCCTGAAAAAAATCCTCGATCATCGCATCCGCAGGCAGCGAATTTTCCGATATGACCGTTTCAGATAAGGATGCTTGTGTAAAAAATAGTAACAGCAATATTGAGCCTAAAATACCGAAAGGATTCTTTCTTAATGCCTGCATATGAGCTCCTAATCAGGTTGAACCGGGAATACCAAATCAATTCAAATATTGGCGTATTCTCAAGGTTGGGCTTCGGCCTGTTGCGGCAACGCACTCGTTGTCTTTCATTCAGGAAATGTCCAAGTGTAACAAGATCTTAAAGCATTGTAAAGTAAAGCTTGACCTCATCTAAAAGTTCAACCATATTTGCATGTAGAACTTAAATAGGCATCTGAAATGGACAAAGAAAAGTCAATGTTGCACCACTGTTTATATTTTACTGCGAACGCCCTTTCAAGAATTCTTATAGGTGCCAATAATATCCGACAGCTAGAGGAAAACATTGGACAAGCCGATTTAAAACTGGCTGAGGAGGATATTCGGGCCTTGGATGGCTTGACCGAAGTAGCTGCCCCGTATCCCATCTGGATGCAAGCAATGGGTTGGGACGTACAGGTCAAGGAAGCTCTTGGGGAAAACTGACACCAGAAAGAATAGCAATTTAATAAGTTTTTTCCGGTTTGCTGAATTCATCTTAACACAGCTATCCCTTATGATATATTCCATCGAAATGTGTTGATTGCATTGGAAAGAGCAAAAAATATGAAAATGCTTGATTAGAAGCGGATTCAAAACCCATTTCTCTAGCAAGGAGGAGCCATGCGCATAGCGGATATTCAAACCGCAGTTATTGCTGCCAACTATGATTGGACTTTGATTAGAATACGAACTGATGATGGCGCCGTCGGTTATGGGGAAAGCCTGTTTGCGCCGGGTCTGACGCAACTTATCCGCGACTTTAAACCTCTGTTGCTTGGACGGCAAGTTGACGAAATACATCCGATTGGGCGCACCCTGCAGACAGCCGGTGTGGCGGCCGGTTTGCTGGGAGGAATCGTCACCAATGCGATTGCCGGAATCGAATCCGCGCTCTGGGATTTGATGGGCCAATCCCTGGGGGTACCGATGTTCAAGCTATTTGGCGGGGCCTATCGGACATCGATCCGCTTGTATGCCGACTGCCACGCCGGAGAAGGACTTTCCAGTCTGTCGTCGGTCATTGTCCCGCGGGTTCCCTGGTGGATGAGTGCAAGCGGCGAGGATGAATATTCCTGGGATGTTCACACCAAATTCCACGGTGGTCTTGACAAAGAAGCCGGTGAAGCAGATCCGCAAGCCTATGGCAAACGCGCCGCCCAGGTCGCCGCACTGGGCTACACGGCGGTTAAATTCGATGTCGATATTCCCAATCCTTATTCCAGGGATCGGTTTAACCGGTGCCTGGACAGCAGGGAAATTGAACTGATGCGTTCTCTGGTGGCGGCCGTCAGAGAAGCCGTACCGAATGGCGTCGACATTGCAATAGACTGTCACTGGAATTTCGCCGTTGAGGACAGTCTGCGCCTGGCTGAGGCCTGCAAGCCTTACAACCTGCTGTGGTTGGAAGACCCAACGCCGCCGGACAGTTTTGAAGCCCTAAAGCAGGTAATATCACATGCGCCCGTTCCGATTGCCACGGGCGAAAACCATTTTCTCAGGTCTCAGTTTCATGATCTGTTCAATCGCTGCGGTCTGCGACTGGCGGCACCTGATTTTCAAAAAACCGGCCTGGCAGAGGGCCGCCGGATTGCAGAACTGGCGGAGATCTTTGCGGCCGTCATGGTGCCGCACAACATTTCAAGCCCCATCGGAACGATGGCCTCAGCCCATCTGTGCGCAGCGCTGCCCAATTTTCTGGTGCTGGAACATCATGGGATTGAAGTTCCATTTTGGGAAAAGTTGGCACTTGGCTGGGATGGTCCGATCATCAAGGAGGGCCACATCCAACTCGATCCCACTCGACCCGGTCTGGGAATCTCGTTTAATGAAGAAGAGGCCTACAAATATCGAAATCGGGCGGAACCTTTCTTTGATGAGAAGTGATGCATTATCTTGCTGAATTGAGGAATTACGG
>JBAVYC010000514.1:0-4933 GCA_049698595.1 Desulfobacterales bacterium
GTCATCGATTTTTTCTTCAACAAACTGAGTAACGATTTGATAGCTTTCCTGGACAAGCAGACGCGAGGTGGTTTCAAAATGCCATATATAAAAAAGGCTTACCCCTGCCGTGAGTATTATTGGTATAAAAAGAAACAGCAGAAGCATTTTGGTACGCAAGCCAAAGCCTCCTGCCTTGCGACGATGTCGTGTTCCGGGTTTGGCCTTGTCGGCGACGGGCGCACCATCTCTTGCGTCAGATCCGTTGTCGGCTTGCCGGGAATCGATTGGGCGGGGTGTTTTTACTTTCATTTTGGAATCGGGTTGAGGTGGAATTGGCCGCGCTTTTAACACCATGATGACATGTCCGCAGACATGGCACTTGAAGCTGGCAGCCTTACCATTAATTTTAGAAGGATCTACCCGGTACTTCTTCCCGCATTCTTCGCAGATTACAATCATAAATCAAACTCCCCAACCCGAACCAGCCGGGAAAAATTGAAAAGTGAGTCTTCTTTCAAAAAAATGCTTTCATTTCAGCCTTTAGCGCTTCAATCTCGGTATGAATATACTGTTTGATCTCCGCTACAGCTTTGGATAGGGCTTCAGCAGAGGATTCCTGGAATTGCTCTGTGTTCGAGAATCCCTCCTTACCGGTACTCGGCGTCTGGAAAAACGATTCCGGTGCTGTAATTCCGGGTTCTTGACGCTTTATCTTATTTTTTTTCTTTTCCGCTTTGCTCTGAGCAATCTGAATCCGTAGCTTTTTGTATCGATTCATCTCGGTGCTCAAGATTTTTTTCTTATCCGTCTCTATCATATCCTCAGCGAGCACCACTTTATCAAGACTGGAGAAGACTGAATTTAAGGTTTTAAAGGTCTTGGGGTGTGCCTTGGCACGATTTTTTTTAATATAAACGCCCAATGAGTTCAGGATCTGCAGGAAAGTTAGCACGGTTTTATCATGTTCATAAATCATATTCAGGTCCTTTATTTGCTGAAGCAACTTTCCAAGGACCTCATCGGTAATCTCCCAATCGATGGATAAAATTAAATTTTTTAACTCTGAAAGTGGATAATATTCCGACCCAGCACGGTCATCATTATCCGGCAAAGCGGTGTTGTTCTCATCAAAGAGATCGTCCAACCGGTCTTCAAGTTCGGGGTTCAATTTATCCGTATCATTTGATTCAACCAATTTATTTCTCCTATATCAAATCTTTTTTTATGGAAGTCACCGTCAAAGAAGGGAAGAAAGTCAAAAAAAGGGTGCGGTCGCCATGGGTTTTGACCGTAACCATTTCGGCTATTTATACGGTTGGCGAATTTTCGATTTATATATTCAAGATTGCTTGTCTTGCCGCCCCGGCCGGGACCGTAATAGACGATTTTAACCTGGATTTCCTTTTCCTTCAGATTTACAAATGCCATCAGCGCGAACCTTGGCAAAAAACATAGGTCGGACTTTTATAAGAAATTTAATTGAGGCAGACCTGCTTAATGCGACAGAAGGGGTTTTAAGATGTTTTTGAGTTGTTCAACGGATTCGGACACCTTCAGCCTTAAAAAGCCTAATGAAATGTCATTGCCGAATATGGTAATCAGTAAAAATTCGGTGGTTATCTTGTTGAAATGAATGTTTTCTTTTTTTCCTTTATGGAAAAGCAGTGAAAATTCATTTTCGCCGATAATTTTGGCCATAGCACTGACAGCACCAAAATTGCCCGCTGCCAATGCTGCCAGCGAGTAAATGTCATGCTGCTTTTCGCCATTGTCCAGGTTGGCGATAATATTGCCGGCCATATCAATTAGAAACACGCACCGAACTCCATTATCAATGAGGTCTTGGTTTAAAATGTCTTCAATGCCATCAAGCTGTTCTTGACCAAGCGTATATGACAATTGCCTGCCTCCTAAGAGTGTTAATATTGATGATTACTTAGATTGCTATTAATTTCGGTAACTTTAAGTAGAACTTTAATCCTTTTTAATAAATCATGCCAAAAGAACAGATCGTTCACATCTGGATTATGATTTCGAATTAAATTATGCGGAACCTGTCTTATACTTCTTAAATTACTAAATATATAGCATTTTATCAAGTTAATTCTTCAGGGTCCGACATGGATTAGGCAGTTGACGGGAGTTGCAAGCAGATGATAAAAGCTATTGATTATTATGTATTATCGCGCTCGACAGCGTCTGCAAAATCCATCCGAATCAGAAGGTCCGAACCGCTGTTGACCGAGATTTTTGCATTCGGGTACCGTTTCTTGAATACACGGATCATGGCGGCATTTTCACGTAGGACCGATGCGCTAAAACTTGTATATTGATTTTCTTTCGCTATCTTTTCAAGTATCTCAATAAGATAGGTTGCTATCCCCATCCCCTGAAAATCCTCTCGGACGACAAAGGCCACTTCAGCACGGCTATCGTCATCGGCCGCGTAGGAACCGATGGCCATAATTTCCTTATGCCCGCCTTTTTGAACACGCCCAATGATGGACATGTTTTTATGATAATCCACACTTGACCATTGCTTCTGAACGACTTCATGGGAAAATGTTCTCATCTTATAGAAAAATCGCATATAAATGGTTTTTTCCTGCAATGAATAAAAGAAATTCCGGTATGCAAATTCATCGGAAGGTAGCAGGGGACGAAACTCTACAATTTTTCCGTTCTTGAGTTTCAAAGTGTTCTTATAGCCTTCCAGAAATAACAAATCTTCGGTCGTGGGCGGTAGTTGATCTGCAAAAATATAATGATGCTTCTTGGCCACTTCGATGAGTTCTTCTCGGAATTTCGGATGCGCAATTTGGGCCAGTTCCATAACGCGTTGGTAAATCCCCTTGCCTTTCAACTCTGCGATGCCGTATTCGGTGATGACAAAGTTGACGTCTCCCCTGGTGGTGGCCACTCCCGCACCTTCACTAAGGTGCGAAACAATGCGAGACACGGTGCCGTTGCGCGCTGTCGACGGCAGAGCGATAATTGAAAAACCTCCCTTGGACATTGAACTTCCACGTAGAAAGTCGACCTGATCCCCGATACCGCTGTAAAAAAGATATCCCATGGAATCCGAACAGACCTGTCCTGTCAGATCGACTTCAAGCGCTGAACTAATGGAAATCAAATTATCATTGCGGGCAATCACTGTCGGATCATTGACGAACTCCGATGATCTGAAATAAAAAGCCGGATTGTTGTCCACATAGCGGTAAATCTTTTCAGATCCCATACATAGTGAAGTAACCACCCTGCCGGGTAGAAGTGTCTTCTTTTTGTTGGTAATTACATTTTTTTCAAATAAGGGAAGTAGCCCGTCGGTGATCAACTGGGTATGAATTCCCAAATCCTTTTTACCATCCAAATATTTTAAAACGGCATAAGGTAGATTGCCGAATCCTATCTGAAGGGTGGCGCCGTCATCCACCAGTTCCGACACGTAGTGACCGATTCTGCGGGAAACTTCATTGTCTTTTACCGTTGGCAGTGCCTCCACCAGAGGTTCTTCATAGGGTACCAGCCAATCGATATCATCCACGTGTACAAAACTGTCGCCCCAGGTTCTGGGCATCCTCGGGTTGACCTGGGCGATAACGATGGCTGCATGCTCAACTGCCGGTCGGGTGATATCGACCGAAACCCCCAGACTGCAATAGCCGAATTTGTCCGGAGGGCTGACCTGGACAAGGGCGGCATCCAAACCGATTTGATGGCTGGCAAACAACCTGGGAATCTGGGAAAGATATTCGGGAATGTAGTCAATTTTGCCATCAAACGCTGCCTTGCGCATGGATTGGCTGATAAAAAAAAGCTTTAGCGAAAAACGGCGGATAAATGATTCATCTTCCACAAACTGAGACAGCGTTGAAGAGAGCATCTGATATACCATTATATCTTGTAGACGCTCGTCTTTGACCATGGCCCGGATAAGATGCTGGGGTTCACCGCAGCCCGTTCCGATAAACACACGGCTGCCTCTCATGATCCTTGATATAGCTTCTTGGGCGTCAACAACCTTTGGTGCGTAATGACGTTGCCAATCCATTTAGTTTCCTCCTCATCCGGATAAAGCGAAATGCTGAAGCATAAAAATAATTGCTAAAAAATACGAATGGTTGAACATATCAAATATTTCGCTTAAAATCGATACCTTCGTTGCGCTCAAAAATAAAAGATCAGCGGGAAAAGGGATGCTTGAATTGGTTTTTGGATTCCTGTTGACCATCAGGGGCTGGATTGTTATTCTATTTCGTAGGCCTTCAGCGGTTCAAAGGTTATCCTGTTTCTACTAATCATTTGCGGAGCTGAACATCTGAGGTGAAGCCGTGAAAGCGTCCAATTCCTCTGGAAATTTCAGACCCTTTAAGGATCTTCAAGCCCTTCTCGAAGAAAAGGCCATCGAGCTCAAGTCCGTTACAACCCCTCAGCCGATTGCATCCAAAGAATTAGATGCCATAAAGGTTGATCAGCGACCGGACAAGGCTATTTTTGAAGAAGCCATGGCGGACGTAAAAAAAATTTCCAGGTCAAATTTGGCCGTCCCAAGCCAAACAGCTTTTAAACATCAGAATTCTGATAAAAATCTTGAATTTGAAGATTATGAATCCCTGGGTCAGCTTAAGGAACTCATCAAATATGGAACCGGATTTGTCGTTTCCCTCACACCGGAATACGTCGAAGGCACGGCGCCCAAAGTGAGCCCGGAGGTCGCCCGGCGGCTTCACCGCGGATATTTCTCTATCCAAGCTCATATCGATCTCCACGGTTTCGGTGTTAATGACGCCCATCGAGCCTTTGACGGATTCTTAAATAAAAGCATCGAGGCCGGCAAACGAGCTGTTTTAATCATTCATGGTCGCGGGCTTTCTTCGCCCTATGAGCCGGTTTTGAAAGCCAAAGTATATCAATGGCTCACTGTCGCCCCCTGGCATAAGTGGGTGAT
>JBAVYC010000515.1:0-5252 GCA_049698595.1 Desulfobacterales bacterium
AAACCGGCCAAAATGTGGTACTTGAAATCATCGTGCCGTCGGATTGGACCACGGAACTCAAACTGGCTACCCTGATGAAAGAACAGCTCAAAGATATCGGAATCGAAATTGCCTTGAGAACCCTGGATCTGGATACATACTATGCCTTTATTTACGCACCGACGGAAGACAAATGGGATTTTGCCATTGGAGAAGAAGAACCGGGCCCCAATGCGGACTGGATCTGGGAGTTGTCCCGCAGTTACGGGGGCGGTGGTGAAGGCTGGAATCAATCCTATTACAACAACCCCAAGTTTGACGAACTGCTGGAGAGTTACCTGGCCGAGACGGATATGACCAAAAGGAAAGAATATTCGTTTAAAATGCAGCAGATGATCTCGGAAGATCTGCCCTACGCAATTATGCTGCGACCGGACATCATTGACCCGGTGCGAATCGATAAATGGCAAGGCTATGTCCAAACCATGGGTGGCGTCATCACCTGGATCAATCCCTGGACGATGTTTAATATTAAGCCTAAAAAATAACCGTAGCGCTAAAATGATTCAGGCTTTTGACAATTTTTTTTAACATCAAAGAAGGGACAATATGATGAAAATAAATTCTAATCTTATGTTAAAAACCGCCTCGGTGCTCACCTTTGCCGTGATTCTGATGTTTCTATTTTCACCAACAGCGTTTGCCAAGATAAGATTTAATGTGGGTTTTACGACGGATCAGACCCTGGAAAGTCCCAGAGCCAATGAATCCTGGCAGTATACAGCTATGGGTTGTGCCTTCTGGCCGGTTCTTTATGATCAGCTTTGGATTTTGGGACCGGCCCCGGACTATAAGATTTTGCCCAGATTGGCCACCCACTGGGAAACAAAAGACAGGAAAACATGGCGATTTTATTTAAACAAAGACGCCAATTTCCATGATGGTAAACCGGTGACGGCTCATGATGTGGCGTTTACCATGACGTATTTGCCCAAAAGTGTTCCCACGTTTAGTGCCCCCGACAGACAATTTGATTCCCTCAAGGTTATCGATGATTATACCATCGAATTTAAGCTAGTGGCCAAACTTGGTGGTAAATACCCGCCTTGCTATTGGATGCCGATCTTGCCTAATCACATATGGGAATCACACAAGGAAGATATGCAGGCATTTAGCAATGCCAAGGCAGTTGGCTCCGGACCGTACAAACTTAAAGAATTTAAATCAAAGCAGTATGTCTGGTTTGAGGCCAACAAGGAATACTGGGGTGGGGCCCCCGCCGTTGATGAGCTCGTATACAAAGCTTATGGAGGCCAAGAAGCCCTCAATCTGGCCCTAAAAAAAGGTGAAGTGGAGATGATAGGTTACTTTGGAATTCAACCGATCAATGTTCCCGACTTCCAAAATGACAAAAACATGAAAATTTTAGTCTCTGACGGCATTGCAATGACCTGGCTGACTTTTAATCTGCATAAACCGTCGCCGATTCAAGATTTGACTGTCAGAAAGGCCATTATGCACGGTATAAACCTCAACATGGTTGTCGATCTGGTTTACCAGGGTTACGCAAAGAAAGTGAACAGTTTCATCTATCCGGAGTTGCCGGAATACAATCCCAATTTACCGGAATATGATTACAACCCGGAAAAGGCCAAACAAATTTTGGAAAAAGCCGGCTATGTGGATAAAGATGAGGACGGGATCAGGAATGACCCGAAATCCGGCAAAAACATGACTTTCGATCTCATCGTCGGCTCGGATTGGATCGATGCCATCAAAACGGCCAATTTGCTAAAAAATCATCTTAAAGAGATCGGTGTTGATGTTGCCGTTAAGGCCCTGGAGCTTGATACGTATTATAGCTTTGTCTACGCACCGACAGAGGACAAATGGGATTTTGCACTCGGAGGAGAAGAACCGGGTCCCTATGCAGATTGGATATGGGAGCTTTGCCGCAGTCACACTGGCGGTGGTGCCGGCTGGAATCAGTCCTACTACAACAATCCCAGGTTTGATGAACTCCTTAACAAACTGATCGGTGAGACAGATCTGGCAAAGCGAAAAGAATACTCTTTTGCGATGCAACAAATGATCGCCGAAGAATTGCCCTATGGCATAATTCTGCGCCCTGATATCATTGATCCGGTTAGAACCGACCGATTTGAAGGATACGTACAAACAATGGGGGGTGTGGTCGCATGGATTAACCCGTGGACCTTTTTTAACATTCGACCCATAAAATAGACGCTGCACTGAAAGGCAGGAGGAATATTGAACTTAACCGGATTTGCAGCACGCAAAGCCATCGCGGCGCTAATTACGATCTTCGCCATATTATGCGTCAATTTTCTAATATTCCGAATTGCACCGGGCGATCCGGTCCGCATGATGTTCAAAGATCCGCGCGTCAGCGCCAAACAGCTGGAGCTGCAACGGCAGAAGTTTGGCATTGACAAACCGCTGTCGGGCCAATTTCTGGCCTATATGAAGCAGCTTTCACGCGGTGATCTGGGTATTTCTTTCTGGCAGAAACGACCGGTGACCGAGGTCATTGCCGAGCGAATACCGGCCACCCTGGCCCTGGTGCTAACTGCCCTAGTCATAGCGGTAGTGCTGGGTGTGGCGCTGGGTGCAATAGCCGGTTGGCGCAATGGTACGAAACTGGACACGTTTCTTCTGACCGCATCCCTAACCATGTATTCCATACCAACCTTTGCCCTTGGAATTATCCTATTGCTCGTATTCGCCTATTTTCTCTCGATCTTTCCCCTGGGCGGCATTGCCACTCCGGCTTCGGGATTTGAAGGGTTTGAGTATATTAAAGATGTGGCCTGGCACATGTTCCTGCCATGCTTTTCAATTATATTGTGGTACATCGGCGAGTATGTATTGCTGACCCGGTCCTCTATGATGGATGTCCTGGGCCAGGATTACATCGCCACCGCCCGGGGCAAGGGCATAAAGGAATCCCGGGTGCTCAAAAATCATGCCTTGAGAAATGCGCTATTGCCCGTGGTGACGCTGACCGGCATCAACATCGGATTTGCCATCGCCGGGGTTATCGAAGCTGAAACGGTTTTCTCCTGGCCTGGTGTCGGTCGGCTCGTCTATGACGCCGTCGTTAAACGTGATTATCCCCTGCTGCAGGGTGTATTTCTGTTATTTGCTGTTTCGGTGGTGCTGGCTAATTTGTTCATTGATCTGATCTATGGATTTATCGATCCCAGGATCAAGGTGGCCGCAAAATGAAAAAAGTCTTGTCCCTCTTAAAAAACGTGCATCAATTTTTCCATTTGCTGGTGGGGCATCCGATGGGCAGGATCGGCTTAATCCTGATCATATTAGTACTAATTGCAGCCCTTTTTGCACCGTATTTAGGGACCGTTGATCCCCAGGCAAGCGGTAAACGAGAAGATATTCTGAATGCGCCTTCCACGAAACACTGGCTGGGAACCGATGACCTCGGCCGCGACGTCTGGAGCCAGATCATTTTTGGTTCGCGGGTTTCATTGGCCATCGGGCTGATCACAGCCTTTGTCACCGTTGTGACCGGAACCCTCATCGGACTAATAGCCGGCTATTATGGCGGCTTGATTGAAGAGGTTCTTATAAGAATCATTGATTTTTTTATGATGCTTCCGGTATTGCCCTTAATGATTATTCTGGCGGCCGTTTTGGGTCCCAACCTGTGGAACATCATTTTAGTGCTCAGTATTGTCAGCTGGCCGACGACGGCCCGCGTAGTCCGTTCTCAGGTGCTTTCGATCAAAGAAAGACCTTATGTGGAAGCGGCGCGCTGTATCGGTGCCGGTAACACGAGACTGATGTTCGGTGAAATAATGCCCAACGTTTTGCCGTTGATGTTCGCGCAGGCCGTATTGATGATCACATATGCCATCTATGGTGAGGCCGTTTTGGCGTTTCTCGGGCTGGGGGATCCGACCCGCATCAGCTGGGGATCCATGCTCCATTTTGCCTTTGAGTCCGGCGTCATGGCCCGATCACCCTGGTGGATCGGCCCTCCGATCGTCAGCATCATCATACTTATTGTCGGATTCAGCCTGCTGGGCACAGCGGTTACGGATGTACTGACGCCGCAGTACAAGGAAGCCAAAGGCTTATAAAAGATCGCTATTTGTTATTGGTTATTAGAAATGACTATGTCCCTTTTGGGTTATCGAATAACAATTAACAAATAACCTATAACTATTTTTCCGCGTTAGAGAAAAAATGCCATTGTTAGAAGTTGAAAATTTAAAGCTGCATTTCTTCACCCGCCAGGGTCCTGCCAGGGCAGTCGATGGGGTTAGTTTCAAGATTGAAAAAAATGAAACCTTCGGCCTGATCGGTGAATCCGGTTGCGGTAAAACCACTACAGCACTGGCGATTATCCGACTGATCAAACCGCCGGGTCGCATCGTCAATGGGTCCATTTACTTTGACAAAAGAGACATTGTATCCCTGTCGGAAGAGGAGATG
The DNA here is from genome assembly GCA_049698595.1 of Desulfobacterales bacterium. Taxonomy (GTDB): domain Bacteria; phylum Desulfobacterota; class Desulfobacteria; order Desulfobacterales; family JAFDCJ01; genus JAFDCJ01. Next base: position 4,459 of record JBAVYC010000515.1, read on the forward strand.
CGGCTGTTAAGGGGTAAGAAAATCGCCATTGTGCGCCAGGAAGCCCAAAATGCGCTGAACCCGGTCATGAACATCGGCAAGCAAATCATTGAAGCCATATTACAGCATGAAGATGTCTCCAAAGAAAGCGCCTGGGCCCGGGCCAGAAATCAGCTGGATTTGGTCGGAATCAACGGCAATCGCGTCAAATCCTACCCGCACGAATTCAGCGGCGGGATGAAGCAGCGAGCCATGGTGGCTATTGCCACCGCCTGCAATCCGAAGTTTCTGATACTGGACGAACCGACCACCGGTCTGGATGTGATTGTTCAACGGCAGCTGCTGGAACTGATCAATAGCCTCAAACAAGAGCTTAATCTGACCGCCATCCTGATATCCCACGATCTTTCGGTGGTGGCGGAGACTTGTGACAAGGTGGCGGTCATGTATGCCGGTAAAATTGTCGAGCAAGGTGACACCGTATCCATGTATCAGAAACCACAACACCCTTACAGTAAGGCCCTGATAGGGGCCTTCCCCAGCCTGAAAGGGGAGAAGAAAAAACTGAAAAGTATCCCCGGAGCACCGCCCCGGTTGATTCTGCCGCCGCAAGGATGCCGATTCGAGCCGCGTTGTGATTATGCAATTGAAGTATGTAAGTCCGAGGATCCGGTGGCCAGAGAGAAGGATAATCATGTCGTGGCATGTCACTTAATTGATTAGTTGATTGTGTTGTTTGGTTGAGTAGGTTTATTGGGACCGATGGGATGCTGGATACTTGATACTCGATTCTGGATGCTGGATACTCGATGTTT
>JBAVYC010000516.1:0-1894 GCA_049698595.1 Desulfobacterales bacterium
CCTATCAAACTCAATCGACTCAGCTCGCGGTCCGCCCTATCGCCGAGCGTGAGCAGCGGCCTATATGAATACCAATTTTGCACAGCCTTTACGTAAAACCGCTATCTTCACGCCGTCTGCTCAACGCATTCGCTAGCGTTTAAGCTCTGTAAATTTGCTAAGGAACTCTCTGGGGCTGACAATCTTAATGTTCATGTAATCCTGGATTGCATTGATTGCTTTGTCACCTGAGATAACAAATTTGGCCTTCAAAGCTACTGCACATTCAATGAACATATTATCGTCAGGGTCTTTTTCCACAATATGCAATTCCGGAGTTTTGGCCGTGAACACGACATTAAAACCATGCGCAAAAAGACTCAGTAATTCGTCTATTTCTTTTTCATTTTGTAGCTCAAGCCAGCGAAGAACTTCTATGTATTCATCAATGATGGGTTTGGATAGACAAAGGGTGATTTCCCCCGATTTCCAATGATCAATTATTTTACGGGGATTGCCGCCAAAAAAGGAGGAAATGAAAACGTTTGTATCCACCACAACCCTAATCATTTTTTGCTCTCATTTCCTTAATAGCACGATTGATGTCTTTGGGACCAATTTTACGGGACGTAAGCTTATCACCTATACGTTGCCAAAGATCATCAATATACAAACCGATATCCCGATTTTTAACATAGTCTTCCAGCAGTTCTCTGACAACCTCGCTAACGCTTTTACCCTCGGCCTTTGCGAGGCTATTTACCTGGTTTTTTAGCTCAGGATTTATCCGAACTATCATTTGAGTGGTCATTTTAATCCTCCATCAATGGTGATATAATGTATAAACAATATATCGTAGTTTTTTAAATGTCAAGAATGGATTCAATTAAATGAGAAAGGAGGCGCTACGCTGAACTGAGGGGCCGGGAAATGATTACTGAAAAACTCAAAGAAAGGCACCTACGTTCAATAGCTTCGACATTTTAAAAATGCGCTGCATTTCCCGGTCCCGCTCAAGTGACTGGTTGTGTGCTTTTTACCTATCGGACATTTTTCTTTTCATCAATAATCCGACCTTCTATCAGATGTGGATTCCTTTGATCTACGTCAATAACTACGTATAACCACTCGTAGCCAACTCGCCATTCAGTATTTGTATTTGTTTTTATTGTAGCAGTCTTTTGATTCAATCGAATGATTTTTCCATGCACATCATTATTTTGTTTATCTTGGAAGCCTATCATATCTCCAACCTTAAGTTGACATTTATCCAGTCTCGTTCTCGGCGAACCGATTATGTCTGTATTAACCTCATCAAGATTGACATAATAAAGAGGTATCTCCCACCGCTGCTGATCATCGATATTCTCGACTAACAATCTTGTCCTCATTAATTTTATTACTTTTGCTTCGATCAATCTGTTTTCTGAGTCGTCAAAGTAGCTGATATTTTTCCCAGGCCTTAGACTCTCTTTAATTTCAGATAATCGGCGAGGATTTTCCAACTGTTGATTGATCGCAACGCTCAATCGATATAGATCAAACAATGACGCTTGTTTCAATTCTCCAATGATTTTTGAATAGTCCATTGGACGTTCCTGACTTCCTACATACACTTCCAGACGCACAATCGATGGCGGTCACAGGTAGAAAAAACCGCCAGGTTTTTGCTGTCCGGTGAACTGCCGGGTTATCTGGGCCCTGGTCATTTTTTTGAATTTTTAATTAACCAATCAGTATTCTTTATCAGGTTTGTTTTATCCTCAGGTGGAGTCTGGTCTAACTTGAGCATTATATTCCTGAGATATTTTGAGATATCTCCATGTCCTGCTTCCATGGCTATATCGAGAGCTGTTTTGTCTTCTTTCCCTTTGTGAAAAACATCTGCACCATGTTCAACGAGTAATTTTTCAAC
>JBAVYC010000517.1:0-1695 GCA_049698595.1 Desulfobacterales bacterium
CTTGTGTACTGAACTGGCCATCGGTCTGAATCCACTCACGGATATAGCGCAACGTCCCTTTTTGCACCTGTACGTGTTTTTGGGTACCATAGTGGCTTTCGGTATCTTCGGGGCCATGGTCGGCTCCCGCGAAGATTTGCTGGAGGAGATGGCCCTGCGCGATTCCCTTACCGGGCTGTTTAACGCGCGGTATCTGCAGATGCGGCTGGGGGAAGAGCTGGCGGCGGCCAAACGGCACCGTTCACCGGTGTCGTTCGTGCTTTTTGACATCGATCATTTCAAACAGGTAAACGACGAGCACGGCCACCCTGTCGGTGACCGGATGCTGCGACTTATCGGCCGGACGATCCTGTCAAAACTGCGTGAAGGCGAAACCGCCGCGCGCGTCGGCGGCGAAGAGTTTGCGTTGCTATTGCCGCACACGTCCGACAAAAGTGCTGCCATGGGAGCAGAGCGTATTCGTGATGTCATCGGTCAGACCATCCTTGAAACGGACAGTGGGCATAACATTTCCGTTACTGTGTCCGCGGGCGTGGCCTGCGCAACGGACCCTGCAGCCCACAGCGCGGAAACCATCTATCGTCTGGCCGACCAGGCGCTTTACCAGGCCAAGGAGCAGGGCCGCAACAGGGTAGTCATCGGTATACAGGGGGTATCCGGATAAACCGGAAATAACAAATTACAAGCACCAAATTATTTTCCCTGTTAAATTGTTACTGATATATTGAACCAATTCATGAAACCATAATAAAGGGGAACAGATTCATGAAAAATAAACAGCGTCCACCAAATTTTATCTATTTTTTATTGCTGATCTTTTCAAACGGACCCAAATCTGTCAGCCACCAGCCACCAGCATCTCTCTTAAAGCTTTGTACAATTAATACACTTCCATTCCCAGTGGATTTCCCCGAGATCCTGCAGTTGCCCGAGCCCATGAAACGGCTGGACAGCGCATGCGCGGATCATCTAAAGACGCCAAAGAAGGAGGATGTTATCGCCGGAAAGCGCCCATAGAGATACCATTTGGAGCTTGTTCTCCCCACCCCAAAAATTATGATTGTCGATCGGTTTGCATCTCCACCTGGCGATGCAATTCTGCAACCAACTCCGAGGGCAGGTTCAGGCGTGCCGCCAGCATGGCGAGATAGGATTTCTCGGCGGCGGTATCCACATCGATGGCAAGCCGTGAGGCAAGGTAGATCTCAGCCGCGACCTCGGGGCTGTCGGCGCTGTTGACGATGGCATCCATGTCAACCGGCCTACCCATCTCCGCCACTAATAATGCCTGATTTTCGGGGTCCATCCCGAGAGATTCAATCCGTTGAAAAATAACCTGACTTTCTTGGGCATCAAGCCGGCCGTCCGATCGCGCTGCGGCAATCATTGCGCGAACCAGAGTCAGTCCCAGCGTTTCTTGAGCAGCGGGATCGTTTTTCGGTGGCAAAAACGCCGAGCCTTCCGGAGGTTGTGAGAGCACAGTTTCAGCGCTTTCAGGCAAGGCGTCGGGTGCCGTACCCTTGCCGGTGCTGTAACGCTGGTAGGCGGCATAGGCAAGCGCCCCCACTGCAGCAATCCCGCCCATCTTGAGTGTTTGTTTGCCCAGCTTGCGACCGGACTTGCTGGTCAACAGGCTGCTGGCGAGTCCGCCGGCCAAACCGCCGGCGAAGCCACCGGCTGCACCGCTGCCAAGCA
>JBAVYC010000518.1:0-3303 GCA_049698595.1 Desulfobacterales bacterium
GTTCCAAAGCGCATGCCCATCCCGGCAATACAACCATCATGGTAAATATGATCGGGGATAAAAAATCAGGCCGTCTGCTGGGTGTGCAAATGGTGGGAACGGAGGGCGTGGCCCATCGTATCAACGCCCCGGCAGTGGCGCTGCACGCTAGTATGACCGTCCAAGAATACTGCCAAACCGATCTAGCCTACGCACCACCTTTCGGGCCGACCTGGGACCCCACCTTGACGGCGGCCAATCAGCTGCTAAAGAAGATGTAAGAAATGACGAAGGACGAATTATGGGATCGCTTCGCTCTGTCTTCTACCTTTGATGATCCAACCGACATGCTGAGGCATGCTTGAACTGGGGTGAAACGGATTTCACCAGGACGATCCAAACCCTATGAAACAGGAGCAATAAATGAAAAGCTACCGCAAAGAATTATGGTTTGAGGTACCCACCCGCCGTGCTTTCATCAACATCACCCCAGAGGTTGAGGAATGTCTGCGGGCAAGCGGAATCAAAGAAGGCCTGGTGCTGTGCAACGCGATGCACATAACAGCGTCGGTTTTTATCAACGACGACGAGTCCGGGCTGCATCACGATTATGATGTCTGGCTGGAAAAAATCGCGCCCCATGAGCCGGTTTCCGGCTACCGCCACAATGTCGGTGAAGACAACGCCGACGCCCATATGAAAAGACAGGTCATGGGACGCGAAGTTGTCGTAGCCGTTACGGACGGCAGACTCGATTTCGGTACCTGGGAACAGATTTTTTACGGTGAATTTGACGGTCGCCGAAGGAAACGGGTGCTGGTCAAGATTATCGGTGAATAACGCAAATTTCTACTTTAGGGCAATAAGAAGACTCAAGCCGAAAGCCTAAAACTGGACGCCTACAGGTTATTGGACAAATTGCCCGACAACGCTGCATGGGATAATTTGAAGTGTCAAATCTATGTGCGCCAGACAGTTGAAGCAGGCATAAAAGACGATCCAGATTCTTTGTCAAAGAACATTTTGAGAGGATTTTAAGCCCTCTGAAAAATTATTTCAAATTATATTATATCAGTATTGAGTATAAGCTCATAACTAACATTTGATTGAATTTTACTTTTCACAGAACCGCCAATCTTAGCCTTTTAATATTCATCTGACCGGCGAAAACGATTTTGATTACAGCCAGGTGGCTGAAATTTACTGACGGGTGGTATCCATGGTACCCATCATCCATCCAATGCGTTCCGATTCTTAAGGGAACCGCTGAATATGATGTCTTCGTGGACATGTGGGTCGATCACCTAGGGGGACCGTTGAGTCATTTTGAGTAATTCTTGAAGGACGGCTGCCCAATTCTAAATCAGTGAATGACTGCTTCTGTTTGGCCGAAGGCTTATTTTAGGCGGACAGGATAATCTGAACAATTCCCCCAGGGGCACCTTGTAATGACAGTTTTTGCCCTTCAGGCGAATCAGCTTGAAAGGCTAAACCAATTTTTCCCTTCTCCCTTGTCATTTGTATCTTGTTCCCCAATAATCACCCTTTTGCTATTCACATATCTTTTTTTTCTTATTTTCAATTCTGGGCGCATGTTTTGTTGCCATAAATATGCAACCATTTCAAACAAACCGGAAAATCCTTTTTTTTCAGTAACTGAATTAAGCTCATTTGAGGTGCTATAGGCGTTCGGCGCGAGTATAACAAGGACGAAATATTTATATAATAAAATAAACAATATTTAGCAGATGAATTGATATTCAGGATTATATAAAATCAGTCAATAAACTTGATTTAGTAAATTATTTCAGTTCTTTATGATATTTTTATTGACTTATTAAAATTAATATCTTAAACGACAAAGAGCTGAAAAAATACAAACTGATGCCATTTTTACCATTAAACTGCATATCACTCCAGTAGAGATTAGACGAAGCCCATATTAACTTTTAAGACAACCAAACTCACCGAGAAGAGGACGGGACGAATGCAGACAGCTTTTAACCAAAAGCCGGGTGGCCATAAAAAATGGCGGCTTGGCTTTTTTTATTGCACAAAGAAGGCTGAGGCAATGAAAGATATCGTCCACATCATTGCCTTGACGCGTTCCACCCGCATATTTTTTTGGCTATTTATTTTGTTTATTAACAGTCCAGCCTGGGCCGTCAGTTTCTGTGCTGAAAATGAATCTTACCTGGTAAACCAACCGGCGAAAATCCTGAGCACTGAAGACGCTGTAAACATTGCCAGAGAATACCTGGGTGTAGAAAACACGATAAATTTTAAAATCAAAATTGAAGAAGAAATTATAACGGCCAACACATTTAATACATATAAGATTTTAGAACCTGGGATTAATAGGTTGTGCTGGATTGTAACACTTATTGTCCCGGATACTGTCGGAGTCAGCAGAACTGTCTATATCGATAAAAAAAGTGGAGAAATACTAGGAGGGTATTCAAGCAAATGATCCTGTTTTCTCTGAACCCAAATTTTCCTCACAAAAACATTTTTTTCGGAGGTAATTAATCATGATAGGAAAAATGTTGACCAAGACAGGCATAATTGGCGTTCTTGTATGTTGTTTTTTGCTGCAAGTTGATCTGGCGGGAGGGGATAATAGGATCTATCCGCAAAGTCAAAAAAAGAGCAATGTGCCGATGGAAATTGAACTTCATTTCTCTTCAACACCGATGTTAAATGAATACACGGTCCTTAATATTGAAATACGGGCCTTTAAAGATGCTCCGAACACGTTGATCGAGATTGAAATCCCGAACGATGGTTTTGAAATTATTTCAGGAAACACCCAATTTAATGAGGATTTGTCTTCCGGTTCGAAAACCTTATATCAATTAGAAGTCTTATCTACCGCATTAGGTCAATACAAAATAGTGGCAAGCGCTGTTAGCAAAGAAGGTGACTATATATTCGGTAAGCGGGAAGAACTTTATGTGAATATCGGTGAGGAATTTTCTGAACTTAGCAAAAGTAGCTTTATTCCCGAAATAACTGACAATCGTTCGAAGGCGACTAAAATCGGCAATTTTAGCGAGCCTCCGGCAGAAGTGCAGTCGGATCAGAAACCGGAAGAAGGTCAGGAGATTTTGTATTTTGCGGCGCCTGGAACGGGCCAAATAGCGGTGCAGGGATCCTGGGTTTACCAAGATAAGGCCGGGAACGACCGACCTCTCAGAGATGCAATGGTTGAGATTTGGGACGCTGATTCATCAGGTGATACCCTGCTTGATACCACCTTTACCGATAACAGCGGGTATTACATTTCAGATAATATTTCAAATAGTGACGAAGAAGGCGGTGGTC
>JBAVYC010000519.1:0-3777 GCA_049698595.1 Desulfobacterales bacterium
TGAAAGCTTCCCAGCCGTTGATATAGTTTTCGGTGAATTCACGATCGTAAAGTTCTTCCTCCAGAATAACATTGTGAAAACCCATGGCCAGGGCGGCATCGGTTCCCGGTCGCAACTGCAACCAGAGATCAGCTTTCTTGGCCGTGAATCCTTTGCGTGGATCGATGCAAATCAGCTTGGCTCCTTTCTTATAGGCGCGCCAAAATCCCTCTCCCTGATATTCATCCGGATTGGTCCATTGCGGATTGCAGCCCCACAAAACAATGCACCGGGGTCCGCCCTCATAATCACAGATGGGGAGATTGCCGACGGTAACCAGGGTTGATGCCACCCTGGAGACATAACACATATGCCCGGCCGTCAGCACATTGGGGGTTCCAAGTTGATTGGCGAACCGGTACAGATGGCTTTCGTAATCTCTGCCCGTACCCTGGCCGATAACAATCGACTCCGGTCCGAACTCATCGATGACGGCCTTAAACTTGTCGGCAATCGTGCCCAGGGCCTCATCCCAGGTGATCCGTTCCCATCCATGGTCGGTGTTACGCATGGGATACAGAATGCGGTCCGGATGATAGGCCATCTGAGTTACCGATAATCCCTTGCTGCACAACGTTCCATGGCTGATTGGCGAATCCGGATCTCCCTCAACCTTAATGACCTTGCCGTCCTGGACATGAGCAATGACGCCACATCCCCCATGGCACTGCCGGCAGGCCGTTCTTACTTTTTTGACATCACCCATTTTCTACCTCCTTAATTCGCATTGATCACGACGACATTCGCGATACGGAATTTTATAAAACATCGGTCGTACTCAAAAGCGTCTAAACGTTTTTTATCGAAAAATTGAGATTTGGATCCTTTTCCGCTGCCGGTTTCCGCTATGGCCGGGAAAAATCGCTGATTTATGGCATTGGCAATTTGTCTGTTAAAGCCGGTGATTTCGGATATAATTCCGGCGCCCACCTGCTGCTTGAAAATTTCAGAAATACCGTGAGATGGCTTTGATTGGGCAAAAAGCGGTAGAATTGAGAAACACTTGTCGATGGCAGGGACTCTTTTGGATTTAGTCGTCACGATGAAATTTGTCCGAAAATCGTTCTCTATAAAAAACACATGTTCTAATAAATAAACAAAAAACGCTGGCGATGTCAAGAGAAAAATTACAGCAGGGACGGCGCAAAAAATGGTGCATGGTTGGAGGTAAACACCGGTGGGTCGTTGCGGATGATGGGCGCGATGGCGGGATGACGCCTGAACTTGTTTTCCAGAAACCTGCGGATATGCCGCCGATGCCATCCCGCAGGATGCTCGAAGCGGCGATAGAGAAACATGTCACCGGTGTCCAGGGGCATCGTATCCAACCCATCTGTTTGCGGACCAAAGGCCGGCAGATTGAATATGGCCAGGTTTAGAAAGGTGATGGCGTCGCTGTTTCTGACCGTAAATTCGAGCGTCTTTTCGGCATCCGGTTCAGTTTCCCAGGGGGTACCGAAAAGCAGATAGACGTAAGCGGCAATCCCTGCATGTTTCAGGTTTTCCAGCACCTTGTGCGCGATCTTCAAATCGATGCCTTTGCAGAAACCATCCAGCACCTTCTGAGAACCTGACTCGAGACCGATTTGCAGCATTACGCAGCCGGACCGCTTTAACGCGGTACAAAAATCCGGATCGGCCAAATGCCGTGTAATCCGCACAAAACCATACCAGGGCACTCCACAGGGTTCCCGGACCAGGGCTTTTAATAACGCCGGGCTTACGGCGTTATCCGTAAAATGTACCAGGACCGGCTTTAGTGATCGTATCAGGGATTTGAGTTGTAACACGACCCGCGGAGATGATATCGGGCGGTAAGGATTTGCCTCCGCCCGTTCCGGGCAAAAGGCGCAGCGACGCCAATAACAGCCGCTGGAGGCGCTGTAAGGCAAAATGAATCCGGGTGATAAATACGAAAGCGGCAAAAATCTATTAAAATCGGAGATGCCCGATCCGGCAGTATATTCCATCTCCAGTATAGATAAAAGAGCGGCCTCCCCTTCACCGGCCACCAACCCGTCGATGATGCCTTCAAAGGGGTTTCGCCAGCCCGGACGTCGCATCCAAGAGGTGATCAGCCCGCCGCCCAGGATAATGCTAACGGTCGGATCAAGCCGCCTCAAAGTGCCAATCATGGCAAAAGTGCACAGAGCTTGACTTAGAAAATTCAACGAAAAACCGGCCAATCGGGGGCGATCATTTTCCATGGCTTCATGCAGCCGTTTTTCAAAATAGGGAAAAAACGGATTCTTCTCCGGAGACTCAAAGGCCCGGATCAGATCTCCGCTCCTCACGGGGGAAAGATTACGGTCCCGGTAATTGGCAAGACTGACCTCGATGTTGCCGGACCGGTCCTGCCTCGACAACACCCGGTTCAGCTCGAAAACGGCCTGTTTGTAGCGATCCAGATTTCGGTAGGCCGCCGGCTGCATCAAGACCTCCAAATTGCGTGCGGCCCGGGCGACGGCCCGGCGGGTCCACGTATCTCGGGCCTCAAGGGGTCGCTGACTGAGAAACAGAAGCCCTTCCAGATTGGCGTCAATGATTTCGTATTCGACACCATGCCGTTTCAGTGCCCCGGACAGCCTCGCGATACCCGGCGGCGGCTCACAGGGCCTGACCACGGGAGGATGGATCAATAGGACTTTATTTGTTTTGACGCGCAATATATTTCCCAAATGTAAATAGCCTTGTAATTTTTTTCGAGGGCACAACGGGCTTTCATACCATAGGGCTAATATAGTATTCAATCGGTGATTTTACGACCCAAGCACGAACAATTAATTTGATTTTCCTGGTGTGATGGCGTATTTTTTGCCAAAAAGCAGAAAAAAAAACAAAACACAAATGACAAATAACAAACAAATAGCAATGACCTAAATTCAAAATCCCAAGCAGTGGGAGTTTGATTTTATTTGAGATTTGGATATTGTAATTTGGAATTTATTTGTAATTTAGTACTTGTAATTTGTTATTTCCGGTTTATCCGGATTTGGGGGTTAACAACGCATGTTAGTTGCCGTCGTGGGTGGAAATCTTCAAGGTGTTGAGGCGACCTATCTTGCCCGCAAGGCCGGCTGGGAGGTCATCTTGATCGATAAGAACTCGAATGCCCCCGCCGCCGGCCTGTGTGACTATTTCGTCAAGGGGGATGTGACCGCGGCGGGAAGTCATTTCGACAGTTTGCAGCAGGCGGATATCATCATCCCGGCTCTGGAAAACTTGCCGGCCCTGAAAAGCCTGCAGCGAAAGTCCATGGAAACCGGAACCCCCCTCGCCTTTGATTCACATGCCTACACAATGACATCTTCCAAGCTGCAGTCAAATCAACTTTTTTCCCGGCTGGACATTGCGACGCCCGCAGCATACCCGCAGTGCAAATTTCCGGTCATCGCCAAACCCGACGCGAGCAGCGGCAGCCGTGGAATCAAAATTTTCGAAGATATCAGCGTACTGAATAATTTTATCCTGCAAACCAATAACATAAACCCATGGGTAATCCAGGAATTTGTTGCCGGCCCTTCCTATTCACTGGAAGTGATCGGTTCTCCCGGCAACTATCACGTCTTAACAGTCACCGACCTTTTCATGGATGCGCAATTTGATTGCAAACGGGTCACCGTGCCGACCGGTCTTTCAAAAGCTTTTGTCAAACAATTTGAGGAAATTTCCCTCTTAATTGCTGAAAGTCTCGGGCTAACGGGAATTATGGATGTGGAAGTCATTGAACATGAAGGC
>JBAVYC010000520.1:0-2305 GCA_049698595.1 Desulfobacterales bacterium
AGCGCATGATCCACTGCTACCATACAAGGAAGATCCGGTATTACCTGGCGGGTTACAAATTCATCCACTTCGCAAGCGGTCTGGCGGCAGCCGTCTTGATCCATAAACCGGATAAACTCGTCCACGACCAGTCTCAGTCGATCCTGGCCTTGCGGCAATGGTCGTAGCCAGGACGGAACCGGTATCGAGCCTTTGGCTTCCCATAGCGCCGCGGGAACTTCCCGGCGGATGAGGTCCAATATAGTGTCAAAGGGGTCATCGCTTGGGCCGGAAAGGACGGTGCCCGCTTGTTTTTCTTCAATGGCGTCATGTTTTTCGTCGCAATCCAGGGGGCAACCGAACAAAACGACCTTTTTTTCGTTTGGGTATAACATTTAGCCTACCTTAAACCTAAACTGATTGGTTCCAGGTTCAGGGTTCACGGTTCAAAGGCTACAACTATTCGAAACTGTATACTATAATGATTAAGACCCGTAACACCCGACATCACCCATTGGATGAAAAGGCATTATGAAAACGATGAAGACGGAATCCCTTTGATAAGACTTGGTTGGATGTTTTTCAACCCGGAACGTTGAACCCTGAACCGTTCAACCTATGTTAAAGTAATCATCCCGCGCTTTTCTAATCTGCCGCACATTTTCTAACGGGGAACCCGGTGCAATCCCGCAACCCGGGGTTAAGAAATCAGTCCCGTTTTCCAGCGCCGCGATGGCTTCCTGGTAGCATTCTTCGGGCGTGCCCATAAACAGGGTCGTAGCGGTGGCCACATTACCGAATACCCGCACGCCCTTTTCATGTGCGATCGGCACGGCTTGTTTCAAATCCGCTTTTTCCTCGATGCTGATGCCCGCCACCCCCGTTTCGCACATAAAGGGAATGATCATATCCGTGTTGGCACAGATGTGTAAAACAACGGGGCCCTTTATCTTGGAAACCATATCGGTCAGCATCGGTTGAACGAATTTTATCCACGTCCTGGGACTCATGAGGGCCGGACTCGATGAAGGTTCAGCCAAGACATAGTAGTCGGCCCCTTGATCAAAGGCCCAATTGGCCACATCGGTCACCACTTCTTTGGTTACATCCAGCACCTGCTGAACCTTGTCCGGTTCTTTAAACGTCCATTTCAAGAACTGTTCCGTACCCACCAGATTGCAGGCCGCCGTCCAGGCCCCCTCGGTTTCACCAAAAACCGCCACGTCGTCGCCGAGTTTGTCCTTTAAAATTTTAAATTGCTCCTTGTAAACCGGGAACCGTCCCTGCTCGAATAGGTTATCCGGATATGCCAAACTCTCCAGGCTGTCGGCGCACGGATGGGCCTGGATGAACTTCTGTATATCGATCTTCGGTTCGCCCAGGGTACACCCCATGACCTCACTGACCGCCGTGATATCCCAGCCCATGGCCTTACACCATTCAAAACCGGCCTCGACATAACCCAACGCCAGGGTCGCCATCGCCTGGGGATCCAAATCGGCCAGCGGTCTCTCAGCCCCTACTTTTTTCATAATATCGACAACGCCATAAGTGGTGGTACACCCGACGGGGGCGTAATCCACGTCCTTGCCCTCCAGACAGCTCATGAATCTTTCTTTCAAATTCATCTCGTTTTCCTCCTTTAGTCAGGTTTCAACCCAGACCAAATCAACTAAGCAGTAAAATTTTTTCGAACGGAAAAATGGAGCGCAGCCTTACTCTTTTTCCGGCAACACCAGGTCGATAATCTCCGTTAAATCATGGGTTGTCATACTGCTGCCGGATCTTTTAGCCCCTTCGTTGAGGTTATAGTGACAAAAGGGACAGGTGGTGACCATTTTTTCCGCACTCGTCTCCATGGCTTCGGCCACCCTGATTCCGGCATTTTTGGCGGCCCAATCGCCGAAACCGGTCATGACGCCGCCGCCCCCGCCGCAGCAATAGGAATTGGCGCGGATGCGGTCCATTTCGACAAATTTGACACCGGGTATGGCTTTTAATATTTCCCGGGGCTTGTCGTAGAGACATTCGCTTTCATCGACATCGATATAGGCCCCTTCCCATAATTCCGAACCGTCCTTATCGACCTTAAACTTGTTGAGGTGCCGCCCTGTGTGACACGGGTCGTGGTAGGTGACGGTCCAGGGCAGTTCTTTCTCGAATTTCAATTTGCCTTCTTGCAAAAGATCATATAGAAAATCAACCGTATGTACGACTTTTATGCCCGCCATCATTTTGTCGAAATCCGATGCCAGGGTATAATCTTTTTTGATGGCGCGGTAGCAGCCGGCACAGGATGTCACGATGGTATTGACGCCCCGCTCTC
>JBAVYC010000521.1:0-1710 GCA_049698595.1 Desulfobacterales bacterium
TCTTGACACCCTTGAACACGGTGAGCTATACGAATTGTATCATTGTACCATTTAACATTTTTTTACTCACGATCAAAACCTTATTTGGGCCTTATGCTTACACTCGAATCATTCGCCCTGTTAGGAAGGGGCTTACGTCGAGAATGCTATTTTCATCCCGAGGATGAAAATAAGTGCATCAAAGTTGTTGTCGCCGGCGATCATAAAGAAACTGTGCGCGAACAATCGTATGACCGATTACTTGAAAAACGCAATATCGCCTGGAGGATGCTGGCCAGGTTCTATGGTAACGTTGAAACCAATCTGGGAGAGGGCGCCGTTTTTGAACTGATCCGAGATTATAGCGGAGAGGTTTCCAAAACGCTGGTGCACTATTTTTCCGCCCCTAATAAAACCGACCGTAACTATCAATATTTATACCAGGCACTGCCTGCGTTAAAACAATACCTGCTGAAATGGAAAATCGTGACCATAGCCCTCAAACCGCAAAATATCGTTTATAAAAAAACCAATGAATCTGAAGGCTTCCTGGTGGTTATTGACAATATCGGGAATTCTGATTTCATCCCCATTTGCAATTACGTCGATTGGATGGCGACACGCAAAATACATCGAAAATGGCAACGCTTCGAGGATTTATTGGCAAAGGATTAAATCAATTGATAAACCATGAAACAGAAGTTAATACCGCCGGCAGGTTTTGGATTTCCTGGATGGCCACATAAAATAGATTCCGACAAAATTATCAAATCCGAAGCAAAATGCTTAATCTGGACCGAGCAATTAGCAGACGGAACGTCAGCTGTGATGAAGATGTATTACCGGCGGGGTTTGGCGAATTTCATACGCGCAAGAATACTGAATTTCAGGGTCAAACGCGAGTTCAGGATTCTCAAACATGTGGCCAGCTGTGGGGTTCCATGCACCATGCCGCTTTTTTGGACCTTTGGCTATTGCAAAGCGTATGGTTTTTATGAGATCCTTCAAACCCGTCAAATTCCAAACACCATATCCTTGAAAACCCTTTTGTCAGCGGAGGCCATAACTGATAAAAGCATCGATCTGGGCCCTTTATTTCAATTGGTTTACAATATGCATCGCTGCGGAGTTTATCACGGCGCCTTAAGCACTAAAAATATCCTGATCGATCCGACGGGGAATACCCAAGTAAAATTTTACAGTATTGATTTTGCCCGTGGTTGGCTATTTCCAGGCTCGATAATTGGCAAACAGATTGCATGGTTCGACCTCCTCAAGCTGGTAAGACCCATCGAAAGCCATCTCGGCATAGGCTACTGCCAACCGTATCTCGCTCAATACGGTCTTGAAAAAGAGGCCATTGAAAGATTTTACCGGGATGCCGGGCGTTACCAGTCATATAGTCGCAAGCATAAACGGATCAAGAATGTCCTGAAGGTAAAAGTATTTTTCTATGCGATATTAGCCCATTTAAATCCAAGAGGGCATTGACTTGATTTTTTTTTCCTTGTCTTCAAACTGTCATCTGTAGTAGAGCCAACCCGATTCGAGATGTAAATCGATTCAATAATGATGATCCACATGGAAATATTTTTTAAATTTGAAAGCAATTATCAATGAATAGTTTACAACCCATCCAAAATCTTCTCGCATGTCCGGCCTGCCGCGGGGGGCTCCAGATTGAGAATCATGTTATCACCTGTATAAACTGTAGCCAGGTATACCCTATCC
>JBAVYC010000522.1:0-3487 GCA_049698595.1 Desulfobacterales bacterium
GGAATGTGGAATGCGGCCTCCGGCCCATAGGGGCCACAGGGGCCTACGCCCCGGAGGGAAGGGGGAACTGGGAGTACTGAAGGTGGGAAGAATGTCGTGAATTGCGGGTTAGGGGCGCGGATTACGGGTTGCAGGTAAAAGGGGCATAACGTATAGAGGATATAGAAGAATTTGGAAGTTGGAATGCGGAATGCAAAAAAAATCACAGGGCGTAGTCAAGTGAACGTTCCTCCCGCAGAACGGGAACATCAGGCAGCCCCATAGAAGGAGGCGACGGCAATTAACACGATCATTTAAAACCGAAATTCGAATATCGTATTTTCCATAGCTCCACGGCCCTCCCCCTGGATCAATAGAACCTTTCCAAATCCATGTGGCGCTATGGGCTAGCCACCCCGGTGTTCTATCCTTCGCATCGGGTCTTAAGCCCTTCAGGTCATATCCGATCTGTAAACTCCGCAGTGATGGCATCGAGCAAGACCATCCCTTTTGGGGTTAGCCGACAGTGGGTGTTGGTTGCTTTTAATTGTTGATCTTTTTCAAAAGGTGCCATTGTCTCACGGAAAGTCTTTTGAAAATCCAGCCCAAACCTGTGCTTAAAATCATCCAGATCGATTCCCCGAATGGTTCTGAAACCCAGGTAAATTGCCTCGATCATCATCTGCTCTTGGGTGAGTCTTTCTTTTCCCGCCACCGCTGATTTTCCGGCTTCGATTTGCCGCACATAGGTTGCCACGCTGCGGTGGTTCCAATAGCGCTCAGGTTCAAGGTACGAGTGAGCCGACGGCCCCAAACCAATGTAGGGTTCAAACGACCAGTATTTCAGGTTGTGTCTTGAGGTTCTCGATTCGGAATCTGGTCCTGTCATACGGGCAAAGTTGGAAACTTCATAATGGAGAAAACTGCAATCGGTCAAAAAATCGATTGCGGTATGGAACAAATCCAGCACCATACCTTCTGCTGCCAAATGGATCCGGCCCGCTTTCACATCCCTGTCCAGGGGTGTACCGGATTCACAGGTCAGCATATAACAGGAAAGATGCTCCGGTTCAAGGTTGTCGGCCTGCTTCAGATCACTGAGCCAATTGCTTTTTTCCTGCCCGGGCAGGCCGAAAATCAGATCCAGCCCGATATTATCAAACCCGGCCCGACGCGCCCGCTCAACGGATAAACGTGCATCCCTGCCGGAATGGCGTCTGCCGAGAAATCGGAGATTGTCGTCATCAAACGATTGGACGCCGATATTCAAACGATTGACACCGAATTTGCGGTATTTAGAGAGATTATCAAGGGTCACTGCACCGGGATTGACTTCCAGGGTTTTTTCGGCGTCGGACGCGATGCTGAAATACCGTGAGGCCGTTTCAAGGATTTGTCCGATTGCTTCAGGCTCCAGCACCGACGGGGTGCCGCCGCCGATATAAAGCGTATCGAATACCAGCGGAGTTCCGCTGTTCATCTGCATTTCGCGTTTAAGCGCCGCCAGGAACCGGGCTGTTTGGGAAAGATCGGATATGGAGTAAAAATCACAATAGCTGCATTTTCGCAAACAAAAGGGTATATGGATATATAACCCTGCCGGTTTATCGGGCATGACTTCCATACTATTTCTGCCAGCCGCCAATCAGATGCAGATGCAAATGAAAAATGACCTGCCCCCCGCCCCTTTCCACATTGATAAAAAGACGATATCCGGATTCTGCAATACCGTGCCGCCCGGCCATATCCCTGCCTGCCATCAGCAGTTCGGACAAGATGGGTCTGTCGGATTCGGTGAGATCATTGATACTTCGGATGTGTTTTTTGGGGACAATTAAAAGATGCACCGGAGCGGCGGGATTGATATCTTTAAAGACCACCAGGGTGTCATCTTCGAACAGAATCTCGGTGGGTGTTTCTCCGGTGGCAATTTGACAAAAAAGACAGTTTTTCCCCATATTTCAAACCTCGATGAATAGTTAACTGGTTGAATGGTTGACTATGTAAATTATAGTCATAATTTCGAAATGTTACGATTGTTAAAACATAAAGTTTCCAATTATTTTGTAAATATGGGATAAATCCATATTTACAACCAATCAACCAATCAACCAATCAACGATATCTGTATTTATCGGCTTTCAAAGGTCCACTTCCCCCGCAGGGTGGAAGCATTCAGCGCTTCATTCAGTTCGTCCAAATACCGGGCTCTGGATATCTCCCTGGCACCAAAGCGCTCTAAATGAGCGGTGGTAATCTGACAATCTATCAGGGAAAAATCTAACGCCTTAAGATAATTCACCAGGGCCACCAACGCCACCTTGGATGCATTGGCTGCACGGGTAAACATGGACTCACCGAAAAAACATTTACCCAGAGACACGCCGTAGAGTCCGCCGACCAGGCGGTCGCCTTCCCAAGCTTCAACAGAGTGGGCAAATCCGATTGCGTGCAGTCGGCAGTATGCGAAAACCATGTCATCGACTATCCATGTCCCTTCTTGATTTTCAAGCCGAATCCGGGCACATTCGCTGATCACCTCTTCAAAGGCCCGGTCCATGGTCACTTTGAAAGTACCTTTTTTTAGGATTTTTTTCAAAGACCGCGAAACTTTGAGTTCATCCGGGTAGAGCACCAATCGGGGTTCAGGGGACCACCACAGAATCGGCTCGCCATCTGAATACCATGGGAATATGCCCAAACTGTAAGCGAGCAGCAGACGTTTTTCACTTAAATCGCCGCCAACGGCCAGAAGACCTTCATGTGAAGCAAGATGCGGAGATGGGAATACTAGATCTTGGGATAACCGGTATACGGGCATACGCGTCGGTTGCTAAAACGAGTGCCTGAAATGACTAAAAGTGACTAATGTCTTTACTTTATTCATTTCAGGCACTTATTGAGTATCGAATACATTTCTCGAAAACAATCTGCTCATTTCAGCCGGCATGCTTCCGGATCCATTAACTAAGTTCCAACTTGAGGAAGCGTTGCCAACCCCGCCACGTTCATCAAACGACCGCGGCTTCATTTTCCCTGTTCCGGCTGCGGGATTCCCTGGACTTTCGTTCAACCGGGCCATAATTGAAGACCAGCTTGTCGTTTTTCAGCGCGACGCCGACCTCCCCACCTTTTTGCATGCGACCAAACAGAATTTCATCCGACAGGGCATCCTTTATTTCAGTTTGCATGACCCGTGCCAGGGGACGTGCGCCGTACTGCGGATCATAGCCTTTTTGGGCCAGCCAGGTTCGCACCCTACCGGATATGGTCAGTTTGATTTTCTTGACGGCCAGCTGTCCGTTTAATTCCCGCATAAACTTGTCGACCACTTTTTCCATAATATCGAGGTTAAGGGAATTAAAATTGATCACCTCATCCAGGCGGTTGCGAAATTCCGGGCTAAACATTTTCTCGATCGCTTTGATACCTTTGGATGCCGTGTCTTTTTTCACATCTCCAAACCCGATGGTCTGCTGGCTCATCTCGCGCGTGCCGGCATTGGATG
>JBAVYC010000523.1:0-3724 GCA_049698595.1 Desulfobacterales bacterium
GGTCTTCCGGTTTTGATCAAACGTTTCGGTAATTTTAGCCGGCAGGTGCGCCGCTTCGATGATTCCGTTTTCAGCAATCACAGATGCACTTTCAATGGTGTTTTTCAATTCGCGGATGTTGCCGGGCCATGAAAATGCCAACAGCATCTGCAAAGCCGTCGCTGATATTGTCACTTTTGTCGGCCTATTTTGAAGTACATAATCTACCAGCAGGGGAATATCCTCTTTCCGTTCCCGCAAGGGCGGCAAGTGCAGGGCGAAAACATTCAGCCGGTAAAATAAATCCTCGCGAAAGGTGCCTTCTTTGACCATTTTTTCCAGATTTTTATTCGTAGAGGCAATAATTCGAACGTCTACCTTGATCGTGCGACTGCCACCGACCCTGTAAAACTCCTGTTCCTGGAGTACCCGTAAGATTTTGCCCTGCAATTTATACGGCATGTCGCCGATCTCATCTAGAAAAATGGTCCCGGCATTGGCCATGTCAAATTTTCCGGGCTTAAAGTTGGTGGCACCGGTAAAAGCACCTTTCTCATGGCCGAACAATTCGCTTTCCAGCAGTTCTTCGGGGATGGCGGCACAATTGAGTTTAATAAACGGTTTATCTTCCCTTGCGCTGTTATCATGGATACTGGTAGCCACCAATTCCTTACCGGTTCCGCTTTCACCTAAAATAAGCACCGTTGAATCCGTTGGAGACACTTTTTTAATCAGGCTCAGCAATCCCCGCATTGCCAGACTTTCGCCGATAATATCCGGGAAAAAGTGACGGGCGTCGATGCGGCTGAGCACCGAGGTAACCTGGTCAAAAACATTGGTGAACTGTTGGATCTTGTCGACGGACCAGTCCTTTTTTATCGCTTTTTTGGCACCCGCAAAGGTGGGAAACTTACTGGCATCTTCTACAAATTTTTCCATCGGCTTTAAGATTAACCGCACCAGCAAAAAACCGGCAGCATAGGCCAGTAAGCTGACCACAACAATAAACCAGAAAACAGGCTGTACCGGGTCGATTCCGCGCACGAGACCGTACTTGGTCAACCGATAGGAGACTATCGCGGCAAAAATGGTAAATCCGGTGAAGATAAACGGAAAAATAATGTACAGACTTATGTAAAAACGGGATTGTTTCATGTGTTTTATTTTGCCATCAGCGTTAAATCCCACATGGGCAGGAAAATGGCCAGGGCAAAAAAGCCGACCACCGCAGCTAGACCGATGGTTAAAATCGGACCGATGGCGTCGGATAATTTTTTCATGGCATATTCAACCTCAGCATCGTAGTGGCCGGCGACATCCTGCAGCAACTCTTCAAGGCTGCCGGATTCTTCACCGATGGCCACCATATTAATGAGCATGGGTGTAAAATATTTAGCCGAACGTAACGGGTCTGCAATACCGTGACCTTCGGCCAGACGATCCTTGATTCCATCCAGTTCACGCGAAATTGCGGCATTGCCGAGGGTGTCACTCAATATATCCATGGTTTGCAGAATATCCACACCACTGGACTGCAGGATGGAAAAAACGCTGGCGAAACGGGATATGGCACTTTTCCGGAACAAAGGTCCCACCAGGGGCAATTTCATCACTGCCGTATAGAAAACGTACTTGCCCTGATCGGTTTTCAGATAAAAATACAGTGCGCCACCCCCGACAACAAAAATGCAGATCGCTAGATACCAGTAATTAATGAGAAATTCATACAAGAGCATACAGATCTGGGTCGGCAGCGGGAGTTTCAGGCCGGCACCTTTGAAAATACCGACAAACCGGGGGATGACGGCCGTCAACAGAACAATAAAAGCCACAAACAGAAAACAAACAACGATAATCGGATACATCATGGCGGACTTAATGTCCGATCTGACCTTGTGTTCATGTTCGATGATATAGGTCAGCCGATCGAGCACTTCGTTTAAGGAACCACTGGCTTCACCGGCTCTGAGCATGTCACAGTATAAGGGTGAAAATACTTTTGGATGCCGCCGAAAGGCCTCGTATAAACTGGCGCCTTCTTTTATGTCCTGGTTAATAGTGTCAAGGATTCTGCGCAGCCCGGGATGCTCGGTTTGCTCTTCTAAAATTTTTAAGAGAGACAACATCGGCACGCCGGCGCGAATCATCGTGTTAAATTGTTTGGTGAAAAGGATCAGCTCGGATGTTTTGACCGGCGAAAGAAAATCAATGACGCTCCTCAATTGCGCACCCGCCCCGGCCGATCTTTTTTCCCTCACCTTCGTCGGAATATATCCCTGGGCGGCCAGCAAACCGCCGGCTTTTTCAACGGAGTCGGCTTCGATTTCGCCGGTAGTGGTCGTACCGGCATCCGTAATGGCACGGTAACTGAAGATTGCCATTTTATTCCTTGTTAATGCGCGTTTGACTTTGGGTGTTTATCCATCTTTGGTTATCGAGTATCGAGCATCCGGTATCCAGTATCTGTCGTGCATGGAAAAAAAATATGATTTCAAATAGCTAAGGCGAATTTCCGATATAACCCAGCTAAGCTGCTTAAAACATGACCGCCGAGGCAGCCTCCTCCAGCGAGGTGATTCCCCGGATAACTTTCTCAGCTGCATTTTCTTTCAGGGTGGTGAAATTGCCGGCTTCCTTTGCGGCCCGGGCAATTTCATAGGCTGATTTTCTTTTTAATATCAGATTTTGGACAATATCATCGATGATCAACACTTCATACACACCGGTTCTTCCTTTGAAACCGGTATGCATGCAGTTGAAGCATCCCCGGCCCTGTTGAAAATTGACATTTTTTACTTGATCCAATCTCCAGAATTTTAAGGCCTCGCTGGGTGGCCGGTAAGCGGTTTTACAGCTCGGACAAACCTTGCGAACCAGTCGTTGGGCAAAAGATACGATCATAACCGATGCTACCAGGAAGGGTTCGACGCCCATGTCGATAAAGCGTGTGATCGCACCCGGAGAGTCATTGGTGTGAAGGGTGCTTAACACCCGGTGACCCGTCAACGCAGCCTGAACGGCGATACTGGCGGTTTCCGAATCCCTTATTTCTCCCACCATAATGACATCCGGGTCCTGACGCAAAATAGACCGCAATCCTCCGGCAAACGTCATACCGGCTTTGCGGTTCAGCTGGACTTGACGAATCTTTTCGATGCGATATTCCACCGGATCTTCGATCGTAATGATGTTGATGTCCGGTTGGTTTATTTTCCTTAATATCGAATACAAACTGGTACTCTTGCCGCTACCGGTGGGTCCCGTGCTTAAAATCATCCCATGCGGCCTGGAAATCATGCTTTCTAGTCTTTTGCGGTCTCTTTCGTTCATGCCCAGCCGTTCAAGGGAATAGATGCTGCTGCTGGTGTCCAGCAACCGCAATACCATGTTTTCGCCGTAAATGGAGGGAATCGTTGAGACTCGGATATTAATATCCTTGTTTTTCATTTTTACGGTGAAACGTCCATCCTGGGGAATTCTCGATATGGCGATGTCCATATTGGAAAGGATTTTTAGCCGGGAAATTATCGGTAAAAACATTGATTTAGGAGGCGCCGGCACCTCGTGAAGTCTGCCGTCCACTCGAAAGCGGATCTGCACGGATTCTTTTTCCGGACTGATGTGAATATCAGAAGCACCTTCCCGGACACCCTGGGATAAAATGGAATTGACCAACCGGACAACCGGTGCTTCTGCGGCCATACCCTGCAGGGAACTGACCTCCACATCTTCCGTGATCGTGTGT
>JBAVYC010000524.1:0-5424 GCA_049698595.1 Desulfobacterales bacterium
AATTTTTCGTTGCGCCGGAAATTCGGCGCGTCGGATCGGCAGGGCGTGGGCATGGTTCCATTGCGCCAGGTATAGATCGATTTCTTCTTTCCAGCGCCGCCGATCCCAGGGCAAGGCTTTTTTACAGAGTTTTTGAATACGTTTTAAATACGCCTTTCCGCCGTGCGGTGTCAACAGCCCGATACGAACCCGCCGCAAGAGCAGATCGCCAAGGTGCCTGATTTGCTCGTTTTGGGCCACATAGGGCAATTCGGCCCACAATGTATGCGTCCCGGCAATGGTTGTCAGGTCGTCGGCTTTGGCTGTTTTAACGATGGTGTCGGCCGCGCTGCCATAGCGACCATAGAGACGACGCCATGTTTCCGCTGACAGTCCGTATTCCTGAGCGGGTGTTTGTTGCACCGCGTTGAAAACCGGAGCCTTGCGGTCAACCATCTTGTCCGGGGGCAGATAGGATTTGGCGGCTTTAAGGGCATCCAGGGCCAGGCGGCGGAAGGTTGTCAGTTTACCGCCGGTGACCGTGACCAGGCCGCGATCGACCCAGACGACATGTTCACGGGATTCTTCGGAAGGCTTGAGTTTGCCTTCGCTCAGAACCGGCCGGATGCCTGCAAATGCGCACAGGCAATCATCCAGTGAGATATTCAACGATGGAAAGATGGCCAGAATCCCTTTCATCAGGTAGGTAACTTCCGCTTGGGTAATGTTGGGCTCTGCGGAAAGATCCTGGGGGTGATCGAGATCGGTGGTGCCCACCAGCACGGCGCCTTCCCATGGAATCACGAAAACCGCGCGATTATCCAGTGGATGCATGAAACTGAATCCTTCATTCAATGGGATGGCGCCGGCCGCAAATACCAGGTGGCTGCCGCGCAGGGGCCTGAGATGGCGCTGGGGTTCCGGTGAAGGATGCAATTTCTCGGCCCATGATCCCGTAGCGTTGATCACGGCGCGGGAAAATACATTTTTGATCTCATGGGTTTCAACATCTTCCAACTCGACGCCGGCAACCCGGCCGTCATCGTTCCGATCTATATGGCGCACAGCCGTATAATTCAGCGCATAGGCACCGGCTGCCACCGACTCGTTAATGAGACGCAAAACCAGCCGGGAGTCATCGACCTGGGCATCCAGAAAATGAAATCCCCCCTTAAGGCCCTTCGGGTTGATATGGGGGACCATTTGGATGAACTTTTCGGCATCCAAATAATGATGTTGCCGCTCCCGCGCCATAATATCATAGAGCGACAACCCGACCTGCATCGTTCGTCGGCCCGGACTCTGATCTTCGTAAATCGGTAATAAAAATCCGAGAGATTCAACCAGCCCGGGGGCTTCCCTGAGCAGTCGTTCGCGTTCGGCCACAGCAATTTTGGTCATCAGAAAATGGCCTTCTTTGAGGTAGCGCAGGCCGCCATGCACCAATTTGGACGAGCGGCTGGAGGTGCCCCAGGCAAAATCCTTTTGCTCGACCAACAGAACTTTAAACCCCCTGCGTGACGCTTCCCGGAATATGCCGGCCCCGGTGATGCCGCCGCCGATGATGATCAAATCCCAGGTTTTCGGTAAATTTTGTAAATTCATCGGCTATTCCTCACCCCGCCCTCCCGATTCATGCCTGTCCTCTCCTGTCAGTCATCCGTCATCTGACCTCCGTCATCTGTCCTCCGTCTTCCGCCATCTGTCCTCCGTCATCTGTCCTCTGCCATCTGCTTTCCATCATCTGTCCTCCGTCCTCTGTCCTCTGCCATCTGCTTTCCATCATCTGTCCTCCGTCATCTGACCTCTGTCATCTGTCATCCGTCTTCCGCCATCTGTCCTCTGTCCTCCGTCATCTGTTCTCCGTCTTCTGCCCTCTGTCCTCCGTCATCTGTTCTCCGTCTTCTGTCCTCTGTCCTCCATCCTCTGTCCTCTGTCATCTGTCCTCTGTTCAATCCGGCAGCAATTTCCCGGGATTCATATGGTGCCCCGGATCGAGATGGTTAAACATTTTTTCTAACGTTTCGATCCCGATGGCCCCTTTTTCAGCTGCCATATATTTTTTGTGATCTGTGCCCACACCATGCTGGTGGCTGATGGTACCGCCGGCTGCCGCAATCGTTTGGCTGGCCGCCCGTTTTAAGCGTTGCCAGACTTCAAGTGTTTTCGCGGGTGTTTCCGACAGCCGGAAAAGGAACGTGGTATAAATACTGGAACCGCTGGGGTAAACATGCGAAAGATGGGAAAAAACATGGACTCGCTGATTGTCGGGTCTTATGGTCGCATGTAGTGATTGTTCAATAGCCTCCAGGGCAGGGCTCACTTTGTCCCATGTGAGGGCTGTTTCCAGGGTATCTATCGCATAGCCCAGATCCCAGAGCGTGTTTCGCAAATAGGCGGATTGAAAACGGTTCTTTTTCCAGGCCTTCCCCATGGGCTTTCCAACGCAGATACCTTTGGAGCGGCGAATGATTGAAAACGCGGCCCGTCGGGCTGCGGCCGTCAATCGATGGGATCCGGTAAAACCCACCAGGCACATGCAGGCTTTTTTTTCGGATATGCCCCGCCAACGCAGATATCGCGATAGAAGTGCTATTTGCCGGGCGTTACCGGCCAATGCCAAATTCGTCATGGTTTCGGCCGGATTGCTCAGGCGCATCATCGAAAAAGAAATATCCGTCCCGGCGATGGTTTGCAGGGCATGCACAGCCCGCTCCCAGGACGGAAAAAAAGCCCCGTAAACATCGTCCTTTTCGGGCAACCCGGCGACTTTGACGACGACGTTGGTCAGCACCCCCATCCGTCCTTCCGATCCCAGCAAAACCTGGCGCAGGTCGGGACCGGCGGCAGATGCTGGAAATGGCTGAAATTTCAGGGATCCCCGGGGTGTCAGGACATCACCCCCCGCAAAAAGCTGTTCGATTCTGCCGTAATGTTTGGACTGTTGCCCGCTGGAGCGCGTCACCACCCAGCCGCCAAGGGAAGAATAATCGAACGATTGGGGATAATGTCCCAGAGTAAACCCCCTGGAATTAAGTTCATGCTCAAGCTGGGGACCGCGAATTCCGGCCTCAAAGGTTGCCAGTCGGCTGTCGCGGTCCAAGCCCACCAGGCGATTGAAACCTACGAGGGACAAGCTGAGCACCGGCCTATGGGTTTCCGGCACCTCGAGGTGGCCCACCACACTGGTCCCCCCGCCGTAGGGGATAACAACGACACTATGATCGATGGCATAGCTCAACAGCTCCTGAATCTCCTCCACCGTGGTCGGCAGGGCCACACCATCCGGAAATCGCTGCAGCGTTCCACCGCGCAGCCCTATCCAGTCCGGAAGGCTCTGGCCATGGGCATGGTCAAGACGCAACTTCGGATCAATAGAAATCAAAGGATGCGGGTCCAGGCGCGATTCCGGTATACGTTCGATAAATTTTTCAAGGGGATAATCCGGCCGGCTCTGTCCTTCACCGATTAAATCGTGCAACATCCGAAGCCCTTGGGTCGGCAGATCCAAATATATGCTCTCATCACCCCAGCCGTTCCATCGTCGCATGGGTTTACCTCATGTATTTTCCCTGATACTAATGGGGTCCAGGCTCAGGGTTCAGGGTTCAAAGGTTGCAGCCTACAGTCTTTTTTCACAATATTGATCATAACCCGAAAAAACCGGCTCAACCCATTGGGTGAAACAGCTTCCTAACCACGATTATGACAGGATCCCATTGACTCGAACGCCGTCGCTGGCTGCAAGCGTCCAGTCTGATCGAGAAAGAAACTGCTGAACGTCGAACGTCGAAAGAATGTATTCTGTCTGTTTCAAAAAAGATTTCGCGAAGCGATTCCATCCTTCGACATTCTATATTCGTTATTCGATATTCTGCGGTTCGCTGTTCAACCCGGAACGTTGAACCCTGAACCACTCAACCTGGTTTTACCTCTTTCCAGATCGAAACACTCTGTTCCATGGCCTTTTTTACGACGTCCTCAACGGTGTCGGCGTGGTTCTTGATGGCCCGCGTAAGCTCGCGGTAAAACGTCCGGGAAGCCTGGCGCGCTGCTTTTAAATTGAAGTAATGCGTGGCCATGTTGGCAAAGATCTGGGCAAAGTCGTTGAGTATTAGAGAAAATACCGGATTTTGTGAATTTCTGGCCATGAGCATTTGCAGCTTCCAGTCGAAGTCTGAAAAAGCCTTGGCATCCTCGGCCAGATTACGGGCTTCGGCCAGACAATTCAGCAAAATTTCCGGCTGAAAGCGGGCGGCCCGTCCGGCAACGGAAGGCACCATGGTCAGGCGAACCTCGAGCAGATGAGTGATAAAACCATTGGGTAAATAAGTGCTGTATTTCGATAGGGTGCCCAGCAAACGCAGGCCGCCTTCCTGCCAGTAATCATTGACCACGGTGGGTTTACCGTGATGTATGCTTAGCCACCCTTCTGCGGCAAGCCGCTGCAAGGTTTCCCGCAATGTCGGCCGGGTGACGCCTAATTGCTCCGCCAGGCTTCTTTCATTCGGCAGCGCCGTACCGCACGCATAGGTTCCGTCCAGAATTGCGGTGACCAGAATTTTTTCGACATATTGGGTCGGCCGTAAGATCTTATCCGGCTTCAGGTTTCTCATGTTTTCTCTATTCTCCTTTCCAATCCAATTGGTATGAGGTCATGCCAGTTGTTGTGAGAAATGTCAAGAAGAGTTGAAAATGGTTCACAGGTTCTGGGTTCATCGTTCAGGGCGAAAGAAAAAGAAGGAATTTAAATCCTTTACAACGAATAAAGCGTGATTAGATTTTACCCTAAATATTCCACATTCATTCGAAAATATCCCAACACAATTTATTTGCCGTAAAATGCACAAAATTTATTCATAAGGACCTATCGAGGTGTTATGAAGGATCTATTGACGCTGGTAATCGCCTCCAGCAATCCCGGGAAAACAGCCGAAATTACAGACCTATTGACCGATTATCCAATATGCATAAAAAATCTGGCCGATTTTGGTCCGATCCCGCCCGTGGTGGAAGACGGCGAAACCTTTGAAGAAAATGCGTATAAAAAGGCCAGCTTCGTCTCAAGGGTATTGGGCCTGCCGGCTCTGGCGGATGATTCCGGACTCGTGGTGGAAGCGCTTGACGGAGCGCCGGGGATATATTCGGCCCGCTATGCCGGTGAGGATGCCGGCGACACGCACCGATGTAACAAGCTGCTGGCCGAGATGAAAGGCAAAACCAACCGCCGCGCGGCCTTTGAATGTGTCATATCGATCGCAGTCCCGACCGGGCCGGCCTTGACTTACGAAGCCCGCTGCGAAGGCTTAATTATAGAAACGCCTGCCGGAGAAAACGGGTTCGGCTACGATCCGGTTTTCTATTACCCGCCGTTTAAAAAGACGTTTGCCGAACTGACCCGGGAGCAAAAGAGCCGGGTAAGCCACCGGGGCAAGGCGTTACAGG
>JBAVYC010000525.1:0-1901 GCA_049698595.1 Desulfobacterales bacterium
ACAATGATCCCCACCGACTCCAGGGTTTTTTCAGCCAGGTCTCCGGTTAAATCTTTTGACCTTAAATCCACCAGCACCAGGTGGTTGTCGGTTCCCCCGGATACAATACGATATCCTTTCTTTTCAAATCCGGTTGCAAAAGCAGCCGCATTTACCAATGTCTTTTTTTGCTGCCTTTTAAATTCCGGTTCCAAGGCCAGTTTGAAACACACCGCTTTTGCGGCCAGCAGATTGAGGGCGGGGGTGCCCTGGGCACCGGGGAAAACGGTTCTGTTGATTTTTTGGGCGTGCTCCTGCCGGCACAATATCACCCCGCCGCGTCCCCCGTTAAGGGTTTTGTACGTGGTGAAAGTGACAAAATCAGCATGGGGAACCGGACCGGGAATCACGCCGGCTGCGACCAGTCCGGCAATATGGGCCATGTCCACCATAAAATAGGCTGAAACACTACGGGCAATCCCCGCCATTTTTTCGTAGTCGATCAACCGCGGATATGAGCTGGCACCGGCCACAATCAATCGGGGTTTGAATGATTGTGCCAGTTCCCCGACTTCTTCGTAATCAATTCGTTCGGTTTCGAGATTCAAGCCGTAGTGTTTGAAATGAAAACATTTGCTGGTAATGGATGATGGATCGCCGTGGGAGAGGTGTCCGCCGTGGGACAACTTCATGGTCAGGATTCTGTCACCAACCTCGAGAACCGAGAAATAAACCGCCAGATTGGCCGAAACGCCACTGTGAGGTTGCAGATTTGCATGCTCTGCGCCGAATAAACGTTTGGCCCTCGCGATGGCCAGGCTTTCCAACTCGTCAGCCCAAATACAGCCGGCATGAAAACGCTTTCCCGGATACCCTTCCGCCGCCTTGGTGCTGAAAATGGAGCCCTGGGCTTCAAAAATCGACCGCGGCGCATGGTTTTCAGCCGCAATAAGGTCCAGGGTATTTTCGATTCTTGATTCTTCCTGTCGAATTATGCGGGCCACGTCGGGATCATTGCCGGGCAGATATTGCATTGCAGGACCTTTCGCAAAGACAAGCTTTTCAAAATGGATGAATATAAATGTTTAAAATAGACGAAGTCAGGAAAAGTTTTTATACAATGCAAGCCTTGGTTTGTAAATGAAAATGGAGTGGTAATCAGGGTGACGTCAAAATAGACTTTTACTGATTCAGATAGAAGCGATTTGCCTTGTCGGATGCGGCAATAAGATCCCAAATCACAATACCCAAATTCCAAAGTTTAATAACCAAAACATTTGAATTATTTATTCAATGTTTGGCAGTCATTTATCCGTTTAGAATTTTGGATTTTGGCCATTCGTATTTACCCTTCGACCTATCTCAGTATAGTGAGCTTGTCGAACCATTTGAGATGTGTATTTTGGTACTTGGAATTTTCATGATTTTCATAAAAGAGTAACTTTATTAATTCAAGATACAGATAACTACCTGTTTGAATGACGAGGCTCTGGGGTGGAATACCTACCACCCCATTTAAGAAAAGTTGTGATGTAAAAGATGATATAAGAACCAGGGATCAGTTAACTAAACGCATGCCCGGTTTTAACCCCTGCCTTTTTTAATATTACAGCTAACGGACAAAAGCCGGTAAATGAAGATTGCAGGAGGTTCGCTCCGACAAATGCCGTGAAAAATAGCCAATAGGGGCTGTGAAAAACAGACATCAGTGAACTCAAAAGAACAAAACTGCCGGCAATGGTGAAAACTAAACGATCCAGATTCATGTTAACCTCCTTGTGTTCTTTCTACTCCGGAATTCCGAGTGGAGAGATCTTAAATTATTACAAAAACCAGATGTTACATTCGGGTGATTATCGTTTTTCTGCTAATGAACCAGAACATCCAAAAAGGTTACAGGTAGATATTCCGGTCACGGGAAA
>JBAVYC010000526.1:0-1935 GCA_049698595.1 Desulfobacterales bacterium
TACAACGAGATCCTTTTGGACAAACGCAAAGGATGCTATGCGTGTCCGATTCAATGCAAACGCGGCGTCGCACTGGATGACCCCAAATACGGGATCGATTCGCGCTACGGCGGACCCGAATATGAAACCATCGCGGCGTTGGGGAGCAACCTCAACATCACGAATCTGAAGGCCATCGCCAAAGGCAACGAGATCTGCAACCGTTACTGCATGGATACCGTCAGCGCCGGTATGACGATTGCCTTTGCCTGCGAGTGTTTTGAAGAGGGTATTATCACGAAGTCGGATACCGCGGGGCTGGAGTTGAAATTCGGCGACGCCGACCTCATGCTGAAATTGCTGGAAATGATCGCCCATCGCGAGGGCTTCGGCGATGATCTGGCTGAGGGCTCTGCCCGGCTGGCCGCAAAATGGGGTGTTGCCGACAAGCCACAGCATCTGTCGGTCAAAGGTATGGAGCCGGCCTTACACGACCCGCGCGTAAAAGTCGGTGTCGGACTCGGTTTTGCCGTGTGCACTTACGGACCGGACCATATGAATGCCGCTCATGATCCGGCTTTTGTGGATCCGCAATCCTTCTCTTTCAAATCTGCTAAACCGCTGGGCATATATGAACCGGTGCCCGCCACCGAAATCAGCCCGGCAAAGATCCGCAATACCATCATCCTGGAAAGGTTCTGGAAGGTTTTGGATGCGCTTGGGTTGTGTGTCTTCGGGTATGCACCCCGCAGTGTGATGCCCATTAATCAAATGGTCCGATGTGTCAATGCCGTCACGGGCTGGGATACAAGCCTGCTGGAATTGATGAATGCCGGCGAGCGCAGCGTTGCAATGGCCCGCGTATTTAACAGCCGGGAGGGGTTTACCATCAAGGACGACAAGCTGCCGAAAAGGCTGTTTGATCCCAAACCCGATGGGCCCAATGCCGGTGAGCAGATCTTTACCGAAGACGAGTTTAATGCCGCCGTGAAGCAGTATTATGAAATCCTCGGTCTTGACCCCGCAAGCGGCAGGCCTTTGCGGGGTAAGCTGCTGGAACTGGGGCTTGAATGGGTCGAAGCGTTGTAGCGTAAAGCTTGAGGAATGGATTCTAATAGAGAAATTAAAATTCGAACCCAATCAACACTCAGTGCCCTTTTAAAATGGGTTCGGCTTGTCACCGTTTTTATTTTTATCTAATAAATTTGAAAATTCCATGCTCCAATATTCTATTGAACACAGCACATAATAGTTTTTTTCTTTCAGACCACAACTTACGGTGGTACCCGGGATTTCCCAAAATGTAAAATATTCTAAATATCCTAAACTAAGGGCTATCCCCCATTTGCTGCGATCAGATTTAAAAGCGTCATTTTTCCATTGGGTAATTTCTTTGTTCGGCTGGCCATATTTTTTTATCAATTCCCCTTTAAACCGGGTGTAGGCTTTTATGAAACGCTCGGAATTTAAATAATTTTCATCCAATTTGTAAGATGCGCCGATTAATTTATTTTGGGCGAATAAGTAGAGTAGCTCAACATTTTTATTTAAAATTTGAGTGTTGTACTTAATCATCTTCTCATCTTTTTCAATTGGAGCCATTGTTTCAGAGGCGATGACTTCTTCCGGGGTCATACCCCAGCTTGTATGCCTGAAGTTATAAGTATCCACCCAACTTAATTTAACCTGGGTAACCATGCCGACTATAAATAAAAGCACGAATATTTTTTTTAACATTACAATCCCCCCTTTAAAATTTTAGGTTATCTCCTTTCAGCAGACGAGGTCGAATAGGCTCTAATGGAATTCGACCCGGTTGACGCATAATACTATTGTTAGAGACCCGTCAAGGCACTTTAACCGGAAATCCCTGGCCCAGACCTGATTTCAAGAAGTTGTGTCCACGGCATACGTTTTTAATAGCACAGGGTTGATCTCCTTGATAACGGCCGTCGC